>JANOHH010001191.1:0-2777 GCA_031406395.1 Verrucomicrobiota bacterium
GTCGGAACAATCATTCAAGAGGAGGACGCTGGGCAGCACATTGCCGGCGAGCACGTCAAGGTCGTGAGCGGTCTCACTCAACCTCCACCACGCAAACGCGCCCAACAGGACGGTGATGGCCAGCACCGTGGAGAAGCCGAAGATGATCCGGCGGGGAATATTCGTATAGTTCATATGCTGTAGGTTCAGAAATTCTTGAAGTTGTCGTCATCGACGTCCGCGGCGGAGCCGGCATCGCCGGGCATGGGAATGGCCTTGCGCTGGCCGGGGCCGAGGGTTTTTTGCGGTTGAGGTCGGGGCCGCGACCGCGCCGCCGGCTGACTGATGGATACGGCAACCCGCGAGGCGCGCACCGGGGATGGCGGCGGAGTCGCCGTCGTCTCCGTAACCTCGCCGCCAACGAGCTGGTGGAGCGTGCCAACCATGTCTTTGAGCGACGACGCCTGTGCCTCAAGTTCCTCCGCCGCGCTGGCGCTTTCCTCGGCGCTGGCCGAATTGCTCTGGGTCACCTGATCCATCTGGTTGATGGCGGTGTTGATCTGCTCGATGCCTTGGGCTTGTTCGCGCGCGGCTGTGGCAATTTCGCCGACCAATGCGTCCGTGGACGACACCTTGTTGGCAATCTGGGCGAGCGATTCTCCGACTTTGGCGCAGCTCAGGGAACCTTTTCGACTGTTGGCAATCGCCGCCTCGATCTTGTCCGCCGTTTCCTTGGCGGCAGCGGCGCTGCGCTGGGCCAGGGAACGAACTTCGTCCGCGACGACCGCGAAGCCGGCGCCGGCCTCGCCGGCGCGCGCCGCTTCCACCGCGGCATTCAACGCCAGGATGTTCGTCTGGAAGGCGATCTCGTCGATGTTCTTGACGATCTTGGCGACCTCGGCGCTGGAGGTGTCAATGGCCGCCATTGCCTGGGTCATTTCGATCATGGTTCTGGAACCGGCCTGGGCCACGGCTTGAGCCTCGCCTGCCAGCGTCTTGGCCTTCTCAGCGTTGTCCGCAGTTGAGCGGATCATGCTGGATATTTCCTCCAGTGAGGCGCTGGTCTCCTCCACGGACGCCGCTTGTTCGCTGGCGCCGGACGAAAGGTTCTGGCTGGCCGTCGCGACTTGGCCCGCAGCGGAGGCGGTTTGCGTGGCGCCTTGGTCGAGTTCGCCCGCGAGGTCGCGGAGCTTACGGTTGGTCGTGCGGACGATTTGCCAGCCTAGGAGGCCAGCCACGAGCAGCGCCGCCCCAAGCGCGAGGCCTATGAGCTCGACGCCGGACTGGGCGGCCGATTTGCCGTGCTTGGCCGCGGTTGTTCCCTGGTTCTCCTTGTGTTCGATCATGGCATTGATAACGTCGAGCGTCGCCTCGTAGGCTGGGATGACCTTTTCCGCCAGCAGCTTCTTGTGATCTTCCGCCTTGCCGTCGCGAACCAATTCGAGATACGGGGTGCGGGCCGCGATGAAGGCCGCGCGGGCCCGTTTCATCTCCTCAAAGAGCCGGCGACCTTCGGCGTCCAAAATCAGTGGCTCGTATTGTTTGAACAACTCGTCAATGCGCGTCCGGTTCTCGGCGATGCGCGTCTCGATGACCTTGCGCTGGTCAGCCGATTCCGCCTGGCTGAATTGCAGGATGGTGAAGATGTTGTCGCGGGTTCTTCCGGCAACTTCTCGCAGGTTGAGGACGGCGGGCAGAGTGTTATCCGCCAACCGGGCGATGGATTGGTTGAGGGTATGTAGCCGCCACAAGGCAATGGCTCCGAGCGCAGCCGAAATCAGAAGCATGGCGGCGAAGCCAAAGATGATCCGACGAGAAATGGTCCAGGAGTTCATACGGTTTGGTTTTGAGAATTCGGGGTTTGAGATGGAACCAGCGTGAGCAGGCCTTCCTTGAGGAAAACCTTGTCGAGGTCGAGCAGGGTTTTGACGCCGCCGTGGATGGTGGCCATGCCCAGGATGTAGTCGGTATTGGGGGAGCCGCCAAAATCCGGGGTGGGCTCGAGTTCCGCCGCACTCAGTTGGACCACCTCCTCAACGGCGTCCACGATGGCCCCCATCAGCATGACGGCGGCGGGCGGGGCGCCAACCTGGACAACGATTATGCAAGCCCGTTCGCCGTAGCTCTCGGTCGAGAGCTGGAACTTGGCCCGGAGATCGAGAATCGGAATGACTTTGCCCCGGAGATTGATGACGCCCTTGATGTAAGCCGGCATCCGCGGGACCGGTGTGATGGGGCACAGGCGGATAATCTCGCGGACGCCGAGGACCGGCAATCCGTAGGACTCCCGGCCCAGTTTGAAGGTCAGGTAACGCCCCGGTTTCGCGCCGGTGGTTGGAGGGGAGGTGGAGTTGGTTGTCATGAGATTTCAGATGGCATTTGCACTACGCCGAGCCGGGTGAAGCTCCTCTCATTAACACCCCGCTTCAGCGGGGTGAAAAGAGCCGTGCGATGGGAAAACCGTTTCAACGGTTTTTCGCAGGATGCCGAAACCGTTGAAACGGTTTCGACTCCGCGACCGTCACCAACACCCCGCTGAAGCGGGGTGTTAATGAGAACCAGCGGAATACGGGCAGCGCGGCCAGCTCGGAAGATGCCATTTTCAGCCTGCCGGCGGCTGGCGAATCGCGCGTAGCGCAGGTTTCCCAACCTGCCGTATCGCCGATTTCCAAATCGGCAGCGCGTCGCATCACCCGGACCTTCCGCAGGTTTTGAAACTTGCGATACAGCAGACTTGGAAGTCTGCGCTACGTCGCGGCTTTGAAACATACAGGTTAGTTATTGATTCTTTGGCAATT
>JANOHH010001212.1:0-5877 GCA_031406395.1 Verrucomicrobiota bacterium
CAAACACCCGCCACCGTATTTGTGTCCGCGCTGCCAGCAGGCGATGCGGTTGGTGGGCACGTGGTCCCCCGGCCAGCGGATGCTCTTGCCAAACCGACCGCCATGACCTGTTGCGCACCGCCCATCTTGATCCGAGCCAACCGCGATCGCCATTGCGGGACGCCGGGCTTTGCACCCCCACGGCGAGTTGGGCGGCGAAACCGGTCGGGCGGCAACCATGGCGAAGCGTTTCGGTCCTGCCGACGGCCAAAGCCGACCGGCCCGCCCGGGACTTGGCCGCCAATCCCTCCGGAAAGCGCCGGACGGAGAGCGGATCGGAGTGGGGTTCGAAAAACAAATCGCAAAGACAGTCCTGCCGAAAAAGCCGAAACCGCGTAGGGAGACCTGCTGGACCTTGGCCGCGGATTCGTTCAACCCGGGAATGCAATTAACCCTTCGCTGCGCTCCGGGTTAACTACATTCCTTCAGATGTTAGGCCGCAACGCATCACCACTATGACACTACTACTCGCCATTCATGATTTAAGCGATTATGCGCTCAGCGGGTTCTTAATTATTTCCTTCGCCGGCGGTGCTTACTTTGCCTTGGCGCAGCAGCGGCTTGACCTGCGCCGCTTGGAGCGCAAGTTGGATGCACTCCTCAAGCATCACGGTGTTGAGTTGCCCATGCGTTTGTCGCCGGAGGTTCAGCTTATGACCAAAGACCCAAAGCAGAAGATCGCTGCGATCAAACTCTATCGGGAGGAGAATCCCGGAGTCGGCCTTGTCGAGGCCAAGGAGAAGATCGAAGAGATTTACAACGGCAGGCAGTGAGACGTATGCCGCCTAACCACCAAGTCGCCGGAGCCAACCGCCGTTGGCGCTGTCAGTTCCGCTGTCGCGGTTCACGTTGCGAGTCGGCGGTGGCTCAGCTTACTACGTTAATCACAGCCCCCGCAACTTCCGTTGCGTGACCGCCCGCGACTTCGTCGCCACCAGATAGCGCAGCGCGTCCGCCGCATCGTCGCCCCCAAGGCCGTCCTCGTCGGCATCCACCTTCAGCACATCCTCGGGCCGGTTCGGATCGTGTTGCAGCGCCGGCAGCGTTTCAATCAACCGACCGCACCGTTGATGAATGAACAACGTTGGCCGAATGTTCGCCGGATCGCCCGGTGTCGCTGACACCTCGCCAAAGCGCGTCAGGATTTCCGCCCAGCCATTGATGCGATCCGTATTCGCGCAGCGCAGCGAGATGCCATGCCTGGCGTACTGCGCCGCGATCGTTGTCCCATCGCTCTGCCGCGAGAACACATCCGCGCCGGCGACGAACCGCTTCAGGTCGCCGAGTTCCAGCTTCCGGTCGCCGCTCTTGTGCCTTGCAAGCATCGCCTTGATCGCCGTCGCGTGACGCTGCGGCAGCCAAAGCCGCTCCGCGTGTTCATCCACGACGAAGATGTTGCCGTCGCCATCCGTGCAGCCCAGCAACACCACCGTGTAATGCGCGAACCCATAGTCCAGCGCGCAAAACCATTCCCGCGCGCGCGTGTCGTCGAAGTCGGCGACGACATGCACCTCGCGGCGCAGCATCGTGAAATACTGGCCGGCGGCAATATCCCAATCCCCGTCCAGCCAGGCGCGTCGCTGCCAGCCCGTCAGGCCTTCGAGCACCCGCTGGTATTCAGGATTGTTGAACCGATTGTCCGCGACCCGCGCCGGAATGAACCGCGTCTCCCTTTCCTCGCGCCGCTGCCACGGTTCGATGAAACGCTTCCGAAACCAGCCGTGCCCAACCCCGCCCGGATTCGTCGTTGAGTAAATGCGCGTTCCGCCCACGCATACCGGTAGCTGTGCAGCGTCACGCCTTTGATGCCCAGCTGGCGACACCGCGATCGAAACTCCGTCGCCCGATCTCCCGCCCGCACCGTCCGCACAAAAGTGCAATGGAGAGGCGCTGGACTGCGGACCCGGCCCGCCGCCGCAAACCCACTGGCACTGTCAGTGAATCTGCCAGTGAAAATGGTTATGGAGCAGGCGAAAATACTGGCGGCTTAAAGCGGATTATCATTGATTTCATAGGCAATTCTGCTACTTTAGGCCCACTGAGTCGTGCGTCCAGGTCGCAGCGCGACGAACTCTACCAAACGAAAGCTCTTCCCTTACAATCCCACGAAAGTCATGCCCAGCCGAATCCAGAGCGGAATGGTCACCAACCCGACCACTGACGTGCCGATGACAACGCGCATGGCGGTGGCCGGGTCGCCCGCGTAATGCCGCGCCATCACGATGGGAAATACCGCCGCCGGCATCGCAGCTTCCAGCACGATCACGCGTTTCAGTTCCACCGATGCGGGCAGGTATTTGGCCAGCAGCAAAAAACCGATGGGCAAGACCACCTGCCGCAACAGCACCGCCGTGCCAATGACCCGCCAGCCGGACTGGGAATGAAATTCGTGGAGATGATCGGCCACGATCGCGCCGATGAGGATAAGCGCCATGGGGATTGCGCATTGACCCAACCAATGGACGCCAGTGAGCAGCGGCGCCGGCACGTGCGTGTTCAAACCGAGTCCGTTCAAGACGAGCGCCAGCCCGATGGCGACGAGCGGCGCGTTGATGATACGGCGCCAGTTTTGACCCGGACGAACGCCCGACAATGTCCACACCCCCAACGTCCACAGCGCCGTCTCGACCCCAATCATGAGCAGGAGCAACACGCCGACGGTGGCCTTGTCGAAGAGCAGCAGGGTCAACGGCAGCGGAATGTAGCCGTAGTTGTAAATCCCGACGCTCACGGCAAACGTCCGCGCGGCGGAACGATCCTTGAGCCCATGCAACGGGCGCACTGCCAGCGCGAGCGCGATGCCCAACGCTACCGAACCGAAGCCAAACAACGGCGCGAGCAGCAAGTTGCCGATTTGAGACAGCGCCGGATTCCCCAGGGTGGAATCGAGGATCAGGCAGGGCAGCAACAGATTGACTGACACCCGCAGCAGACTTTTGTCCGCCTCCTCGGTGAGCCAGTTCAGCTTCCGAATCACCAAGCCAACGACAGCGACGCCAAACACGGGCAGCACCGCGCCCAGCACTGTGAGGAATTCATTCATGGCAAAAGAAATCCAGCAGCACCTCGGTCTCCACGCGCTGAACCTCGCGTAAAGTTTGGATCACGGAGTCGGCTTTCGCTCCTTCACACAGGTCCACGAACGCGCTCGCATCCCATTTGCCAGCCGGAACGAGTCGTCTCGCAAAGTCCGCGTTCGTAGCCGCCGACGTAAGGAAGCGGACTTTGCCTTTGTCGCCGGGGTCCGCCTCCTCACGTCGGCGGCTACCAGTCAAGAGCTCCCCCACGCGCCGGGCGATTTCGGGAAAAGCCGCATGCGCTCCGACGCGCCGCCACCAATACTTGGCGTTAAAATAATCCGGCTCGCGCCGGTGCATGAGGGCGTGAACGCAACTACCGTCGGGGGTCTCAATGCCTTGCGCAATGGTGTGCGCGGCCTCCAGATGATCGTGCCAGAGCAATACCAACGACCGGATGAGTTGTTGTTGTTGCGGTGGGAATTTGGCATCGCGGAACCATGAATCAAGTTTCGCATTCAGGGCCGCCGCCGATAACACGTTCGCGCGCGGTTGCGGCCCCAGTTCTGGGGGTTCGGGCGTGGCGAGAAGTTGTTTTATGCCCTGAATGGCTTGGGCCGTCATGACGGAAAGCTTGGCGGCTGCAACGGCGGTTGCCAAGAACGTAGCGCAGAGTGGCACTCTGCTGTGTCGCGGATTGTTAATCCGCTGACCTGGAAAAACGTTGGCGGCCGTGGCCAGGATCACGCGCTGCCGAATGCCATTCGGCGATACAGCAGATTACCAATCTGCGCTACAAACGGTTGCCACCGGCAATTACAGCAACATTTTTTTGCGCGAACGAAATCCCGCTCCAATTGTCCATTCTACGTCGCCCGGAAGCGAACGGACACTTGCGCCGGACGCACCGACCGACAAGACTGCTGGTGGCAAATGGAAAGGCTGTTGTGGCAGAAACAATATGAGCGACGACGACGCGCGCGGATAGCGTGCGTTGCTTCGCTTTGGCTCGGTCTTTTCGTTTCCCTCGGCGCGGCGTTCGCGGCGACATTTACGGCAGCGCTGGAAGGCGACACGATCACGCTGGGCGAAAGCGTCCGCCTGGGATTGACGTTCGAAGGCGCACAACCCAAGGATCCACCCGCACCGCCAGGCATCGCCAATTTGCAGATCACCTACAATGGCCAAGCCAGTCAGTTTCAAATCGTCAATGGACAATCCACGTCTTCGATAACTTACAATTTCACTGTCACCCCCCGGCAGGCGGGTGATTACCTCATTCCGGCGATGAGCCTCAACGCCGGCGGCCAGCAGCTCACGTCGCAGCCGTTGCGACTAAAAGTGTTGAAGCCGGGCGCCCCACCTCCCGGCGCCGTGGTTTCCGATACCGAACCGGCGTTCCTCAAACTGGTATTACCGAAGACGAATGTTTATCTCGGCGAAATTATCACCGGCGAGTTGCAGTTTTACTTTCGCCAAGGGGTGCAACTGGCCGATCAACCACGCATCACCGGCCTGCCCGCCGAGGGTTTGAGCTTTGGTAAGATTACCCCGGGAACCCAGCGCCAGGCCCAAATCGGCAATGCCGTGTTTACCGTCATCCCGGCTTCCGTGGCGCTGACGGCAATCAAGACCGGCCCGTTAAGCGTCGGGCCGATCACCGCCTTGGTCGTCATCCAACTCCCTTCCGCCAACCGACAGCGGGATATCTTCGGCTTTTTCAACCGGGGCGAGCAGCGGCAACTGGCGCTCGCCACCGACACCATCGCGATTCAATCCCTGCCGTTGCCGACGGAAAACGCCCCGGCGAATTTCAGTGGCGCGGTAGGCCATTACACGATGACCGTAAATGTCGGCCCCACGAACATTGCCACCGGCGACCCGATCACGGTGCGCGTGCAAATCACCGGACGCGGAGCGCTCGATGCGCTCACCCTGCCGGAGCAAGGGGCGTGGCATGATTTCAAAGCGTACCCACCCACGTCCAAAGTGGAAACGAGCGACCCGCTGGGTTTGCAGGGCACAAAAACCTTCGAGCAGATCATCGCACCCCAAAGCACGGATATCACCGAACTCCCCCCGTTCGCGTTCTCGTTCTTTGATCCGGACGCGCGGAAATATCAAACCCTGACGCGCCCCGCCATCAAGCTGACCGTGCGGCCGGGCGGCAACACGCCCGCGCCGGTCATCGCCGCGACCACCAAAACCACGAGCGATAGCCCGCCGCCCCAACAAGACATCGTTCCGATCAAGCCGCGTTTGGGTCCAGTAACCAAGGTCGGCGGACCGCTGGTGGTGCAACCGTGGTTCATTGCGGTTCAAAGCGTACCGGTGCTGGCGTTTGTCGCCGCATTTGTCTGGCGTCGGCGCACCGATTCGCTCGCGAACAACCCAAGACTCCGGCGGCAACGGCAGGTCGCGCAGGTCATCCGCGACGGCACCCAGGAGTTGCAGCAGCTCGCGGCGGCAAATAATACCGAAAAGTTTTTCGTCACGCTGTTCCGGTTGTTGCAGGAGCAACTGGGCGAGCGGCTCGATTGCCCCGCCTCGGCCATTACCGAAGCCGTGGTGGACGAGAAACTGCGCCCGCGCGGGGTGCCGGATGCGACGCTTGCGCAAATTCACGAGTTGTTCCAGAGCTGTAACCTCGCCCGCTACGCCCCCACACGATCGGGGGAGGAACTGGCGGCATTGATTCCGAGGTTTACGAACGTGATGCTTCAAATTCAGGGAGTGAAGCTGTGAAGGTGGGCAACTTCAAGCGACGGATTTCGATTGGGTTTCGACGCTACTTCTCAACCCCGCGGAATGTGACAAACGC
>JANOHH010001228.1:0-5272 GCA_031406395.1 Verrucomicrobiota bacterium
GTCCGAACTCGCGATCAAAGGGGGGGAGAGCGGCAAACCCGCGATCGTCAGTCGTGATCCGTTTGAAAGCCACCTTGTGCGACTCCTGCTCCTGCCATCTGACCACGACGACATTATGCCGCCCGCGGGTAAACCGCCGCTCACCCTTGAAGAAATCATTACCATTGTGGACTGGATTCGAAACGGAGCGGCCTTTCCCGGTGTTATGTCAAACATGACAAACATCAGCAAGGGTGACTGATTCCGTTTGCCCGTTCGTCCAACTGGAAATGGATGTGGCTGCGAAGGAGGTTTCAGCGCAGGGAGTGGGTGAGGATCGAACATAATTCCGATGGTGGCCACGCCGCCGACACGCGATCGCGAGCAGGCACTACCTGTCCGCCTCGGGGGTCAAACACCAGCAAACACAACGACCTTGATGACATCGGCCTTGGAACCTGCCTCCACACGTTCTTCGAGATACTCGGCAATTGAGTGGAGACTGACTGTACCAGATTCGGTGGCGGCACGAGCACCGGGGGCGTTTACTCCGTCTCCGGCACCATCGGCCAACCGGATGCGGGCGGGCCAATGACCAACGGTCAATATTCTATCACCGGTGGTTTCTGGGCGCTGCCAACAGCGGTGCAAGGAACCAACGCACCCACCCTCACGATTGTTCCCGCCACTTCCGGCAACGCCACGATCTCGTGGACGCCCAACACCCCGGGCTTTGTGTTGCACGAGACGTGGGTTCTGGCGCCTGCGACTTGGATCAATTCTCCAAGTGGCGCAACCAATCCAGTTGTCGTGCCCGCCACATTGCCGACGAAGTTCTACCGGCTGTTCAAAACGTGAACTGGAAGGCACGACCTCCAAATCGCCCTTTTTTCCGGAGCAAAACGAGATTCGGGACGCGGTGGAACAGGGTCCAATCAGTCTTGCCGCCATGCGGCTGGAAGCGCCCGCCCGCCGAAGCCGCGCCTGCGGGGCGTGATCCGCCAACAAGACGAATTGCTGCGAATCATAAAAAAAATTGTTGACTAATTTTGTGTATGGACGTAAAACGGAAATAATTCCCGAGCGCAAAGTCGGGCCCGGTCAGAAACAAGGGAAAAAGCGGTGCGGCCTGAAACGACCGGGCCGGGTTTGGGAAGAGGACAAGTTCCTGATCGTTAACAAACACCTGACGCTGAACCAACTCAATCCACCACTGAAAGGAAACACATGAAAATACTGATTCGCCTGACAATTCCCATGCTGATTTTGCTGGCCGGCCTGCACCCGGCCGCCGCGCAAAGTACCAAGTTCACCTATCAAGGCCACTTCAATGACGGTGGCGCCCCCGCCAATGGCAGCTACGACCTGACGTTCTCGTTGTTCAACGTGAGCGTTGGGGGCATCGCCGTCGCCGGCCCGCTCACCAACAGTCCGGTCGCCGTCAGCAACGGCCTGTTCACGGCCGCCATTGATTTTGGTGCGGGAATCTTCGACGGCACGACCTATTGGCTGCAGATTGCGGCGCGCACCAACGGCGGCGGTGCTTTCGAGGAGCTTGCGCCGCGTCAGGAGTTGACGCCCACGCCGTATGCAATTTATGCGCGCGGTGCAGACGCGGCGGGGTTAAATGGGATCATTCCGTCCGCGAGCCTCGATGGCAGCTATGGGAACCCTTTAAAATTTAACAATCCCGCCAACATCTTCGGTGGCGACGGGTCCGGCTTGACGGGGCTGAACGCCTCGGAATTGACCCTCGGCACGGTGGCGGACACTTTGCTGAGCGCCAACGTGGCCTTGCTAAATGCCAACCAGACTTTCACGGGACTCAATCGTTTCAGCGACAACATCTCCCTCCTGGATGCGACCAAGAGCATCACCTTCCCCGCCACCGGTGGCCCCAACGCACCGATGATGTATATGTTTGCCTCGGGAACCGTGAACGCCGATCGGATGGTCATTGCCCATTCGCCCAGTTACCCGACTTGGGGGCTACAGTATCAGGATAGCCTGGACAAATTCAATTTCCTCAGCGCCGGGTTTCCGGTGATGACCATTGATCTGCAATTTCAACGAGTTTCCATCGGCACCCGATTGGGCATCGGCACGGTCTCGCCGGTTTTTCCTTTGGACGTGCTGGCCGGCCAGGCGGTGGGTCGCTTCACCACCACCAATTCAGCGAACGGATCGGTGCTTCAGTTGGATAACTCGTCTTCCGCCGTATCTTATTACGGGGCCATCAACTTCCAAGACGGTATTGGCCAGATCGGTTATCTCACCAACAACATCATGAGCTTCCGCACTGCTGGCTCCGAACGGATGCGCATTGATGGCAACGGCAATGTGGGGATAGGTACCCCCGCCCCGGTGGAAAGCCTGCACGTCTTCGATATTGGGAACGCCGGCGACATCCTGATCGAGAACGAATACCCTTTCCTCAAACTGAAGCAATCCTCCGCCGGCAATAACGCCGGCTTCCTCTTCAATGATCCCAGCGGCTACACCGCGTGGCTGTACTACCGTGGAAGTGATCAGGCCATTACAATGGGATCCACCACAAGCGGCGGCTCGCCGGACACCCTGGTCCTTCAACGCGATGGCAACGTCGGCGTCGATACGGCCTCCGCCTTCGCGAAACTTACCGTCAATGGCTCGCTTGGATTCAAGAACGCCAGCACTCCGGCGATGTATATGTACGAATCAGGCACCGCCAACGTGGAGAAACCCGTCATCGTCCATTCGCCTGCGTTCGCACAATGGGGACTGTGGTACGCGGACACGAATGACTCGTTCGTGATCAAGTCCTCCGCCGTAGCGACTCCGGCGATGGTGGTCAGCGTGGCTGGCCGCTGGGCGACCATCGGATCCGGAACCCGGGCGGCGGGATACGCGCTTTCCGTGGACGGCAAGATCGCCTGCGAGGAAATTCTCGTGCAAGACTCGGGCAGTTGGCCGGATTACGTGTTCCAGGAAGGCTACGCGCTCAAGCCCTTGGAGGAAGTCGAGGCGCACATCAAGGAGCGCAAGCACCTTCCGGGCATCCCGACGGCCAAGGAAGTCGCGGCCACGGGAATCTCCATCGGCGACATGCAGAAGCGGACGATGGAGAAGATCGAGGAACTCACGCTTTACGTCATCGAGCAGAACAAGCGTTTGACGGCCCAGGAGAAGTTGATCCTCGAACTCCAGGCCAAGCTTCAGGAGACAAAGCCATGAACATTTCCACCGTTCCGCCGCCGTGCCGCGCGCTGCCGCTGTTGGCGCTCCTGCTCGTGGCCCAGGTCGCTCCGGGCCAGGGCCCGGCCGCAGGGGCGCGCGCCCTGGTTGCCTCGCCTCCGGCCGTGATGGGGGAAAAGGCCGCATCGCTCCACAGCAAACTCGCAACTCACCCCACCACGAGCCGCGCCCGGGTCGTCGCCCTTGACCGTCGCGCCTTTGACGCGGACCGGATCACGCTTCAGTTGTTCCCGGATGCCGAACTGGCGGCGGAGCGGATGGACATCGGTTTTACCGGCGTGCGCAGCCGGACCTGGACGGGTCGCCTTGCCGACGGTGGCAGCGCGGCGTTCGTCATCAACGGGGACCGCATCTCCGGCACCGTAAGTTCCACCAACGGGAATTTTGAATTCTTTCCCGCAGGCAACGGCGAATGCGTGCTGGTCCAGCATCTGCCCAACGGTTATCCGGATTGCGCGGTCGGCAAAGTCTCGCCGCCGCCCCGGGCAGCGCCTTCGGTGAATGCCACCAACCGCCCCCCCAATGGCGACGTCCAAACCCGGGTCGGCCCGGCAAACGCTGGCGATGGGAGCCAGGGCGACACCCCGACGGGCAATCGCGTCCGGGTGCTGGTCGCCTACACCGCCAGTGCGCGGAATCTGACGAGCGTGAACCTGGGGCGCACGATGCAGGAGCACATTGATCTGGCAGTGTTGGAATCCAATCAGGGCTACGCGAACAGCGGCGTCACCCTGCGCATGGAGTTGTGCTGCCTCTACCAGACCGGGTTCACCGAAACGACCGCAATCGAGAATGACGTCGCCGCCTTTCAAGCTCCTGCCGATGGCGATGCGGATGAGGTCCACGCGTTGCGCAACGATTACGACGCCGACATGTGCTGTCTCCTGGTGGATGGGCGCGATACGGACTGGTGCGGTTGGGCATTTGACTTCAATTACACATCTTACGGCAACATGTTCCAGGCGACGGTTTACAGTTGCGCCACGGGCAATTACTCCTTTGCCCACGAGTTCGGCCACACTCAGGGATGCCGGCACGACGACGACGGCACGCTCACTCCTTTCCCGTACGCCCATGGGTTTCGCAACGGCAACAACTGGCGCACGATCATGGCCGTGACCGGCGGCAACACCGCCCCGCGGCTCAATTATTGGTCCAACCCGAATCTCAATTCCCCGGTGGCCCCGTTCACCGCGATGGGCACACCGGTCAATGGCGGTAACTTCGCCAACGACTGCCGCACCGGCCTGAACACCAGCGACGATACCGTTGTGAATCACGAGCTTACTCCCGGGAATTCCACCGCTCCCACCGGCGACACTGTCAACAACGACGAAGTCGGCGACAAAGTGGTCACCGGCACGCTCACGGTCGGCAGCTTTACCGCCAACTCGGGCTCGCGCGTGCAGTTCCGCGCCGGCACGAGCATCGTCCTGACGCCCGGGTTCTCGGCGCGGAGCGGGAGCGAATTCCGCGCGCGTCTCGCCGGTCCGCTCGGCGATCCCGCGCCCGCGGGCGACGCCCCTCCCACCCCGGCACAAGTGGCGACCTCGAAACCTCCGAATTAATCCCAAACTCACAACCAATTTTTGTATGGAAAAAGTGTTACTGATCGCAGCGAGTCTTGCCCTGGTGCTGTCACCCTCCCTTAATGCCCAATCTTACTCCATCGACTGGCACACCATTGACGGTGGCGGTGGCACGAGCACCGGGGGCGTTTATTCCGTGAGCGGCACCATCGGCCAGCCGGATGCGGGCGGGCCAATGACCAACGGGCAATTCTCCGTCACCGGCGGTTTCTGGGCCTTGCCGACCGCGGTGCAGGGAACCAACGCACCTACGCTCACGATTGTCCCCGCCACGCCCGGCAACGCCACAATCTCGTGGACGCCCAACACCCCGGGCTTTGTCTTGCAGGAGACATGGGTTCTATCGCCCGCGAACTGGACCAATTCACCGAGCGGTTCGGCGAATCCGGTCGTCGTGCCCGCCACGTTGCCGACGAAGTTTTATCGCGTGTTCAAACCGTAGCGCAGGGCAGGCCGCGCAGCAGCGCGTC
>JANOHH010001246.1:0-12897 GCA_031406395.1 Verrucomicrobiota bacterium
CCAAGGGCTCCGCGCTCACCAGCCCGCACATTCCCTTCAGGGTCTGCCCGATCCGTTGAGCCTGCTCGGCGTCACCTCGCGCTACCGTTTCCCGCAGCTCGAGGATCCGGGCGGCGGCGTCGCTGTTGAAGGAATCGATGAGCCGGATCGCGAGGGTTTTCGCCGGCCCGTCGCGGGCGGGCCCAACTTGCTCCAGGAACGCGGCGCCCACCGCCGGGATATCCGCGGGCAATCCTGTGGTGGCGGCCGCGTCGAGGACATCTCGAGCTTCCACGAAACCCTGCTCCATCGTCCCGATGAGCGGAGCGGCCTCGTCGAGCTGACCGCGGTCCACGGCGGCCTCGAGCCGATCGCAAGTCTCGGAGAGGCGGCCCGCCCCGACGAACCCGCCGACGGTCCGCACGGTCGCGAGGGTCGCCTTGATCGTGGCGCCATCGCCTCGGTTGGTTGCGGTGGCCAACTGGGCGATCGTTCCGGGAACCTCCCGTACGAACGTCATGACCAGGTACTGGGTGAAGAACCCTCCGCCGCTCGCGAGTTGATCGACGATCTGCGGGCTCACGATGTCGAGTGTGGGCAAGTCGGCTGGCTCGACCGTAGGGGCCGCGGCGGCCGCCACCGGGTCTATCGGAGGCCCTGGGATCGTGGCAATCGGTGCTGACGATGGCGCAATCGCCGCGACTTCGATCTCCCCGACTTCGATCTCGATCGCGACGGACGGGACCGGAGTTTCGACCGTATCTTCGAGGGGAAGCTCGATCGGGTAGTCGGATTCGCTTTCCTCTTCCTCCACCTCGAACGTCTCGATCGGGTCGGTCCACAGCGCATCGGCGTCGATCTCCGCGCCTGGCGGGAGGTGGTCGACCGGCTCGATGAACGCCGGGGTCTCGGGAGCGCCGACCGCTCCGTGCAGCCGAAGATCAAGGCGCGGTCGAAGGCCGACCCGGCTGTGCCGGTGCAAATTGGTGCGCCCATTCCCGGCCTGGTCACGGCACTCTCGGTCAGCGTCGGCACGAAGGTCGCAAAGGGCGACAAGCTGCTCACGCTCGAAGCGATGAAGATGCAGACGACGATTTACGCGCCTTGCGACGGGCACGTGGATCAGATCTTGGTCCCGGTGGGAGAAACCGTGGAGAGCAAGGATTTGCTGATGAAGTTGCGGGGCGGTTGACCTTGTCGTTTCGCGGTTTTCGGGGGGGGGCCGCTGAAAGCGACTCTGACCGAAATTAACGAAGCACCTGTTTCATGAACGAAGAAAAACTGAATACCGACCAGAAGGCGCTGCAAATCAATCTCGACCCGGCCCGGTACGGCACTTTTGCCGAAATTGGCGCCGGACAGGAGGTGGCGCGTTGGTTTTTCCGCGTCGGCGGCGCAGCTGGTACGGTCGCCAAAACCATTTCGGCCTACGACATGACGGTGAGCGACGCGATTTACGGCCCGGCGGAACGCTATGTGAGCCGCCAGCGCCTGCAGGCGATGGTCAATTACGAGTACGACCTGTTGATGCAGCGCCTCGACCAAGCGCGCGGCGACAAGACGACATTCTTTTCGTTTGCCAACACCGTGGCCACACGCAGCTTCACCCACAATGAGGAAGGGCATGGTTGGTTGGGCGTCCGTTTTCAAGCGCATCCGCGACAGCGCCCATGCGAAATCATCATCCACGTTCGGTTGCTCGATGCGGAAACCGTTCGCGAGCAGGAAGCGATTGGCATCGTGGGCGTGAACCTCATTCACGCCGCGTATTATCGTCACACCAGTCCGGTGAATCTGATCGGGTCACTCATGGATGGACTCACGCGCCAGCGCCTCGAGGTGGACATGATCCGTTTCTCCGGTCCGGCGTTCGCCGGGGTGGACAACCGCCTGATGGCGCTGCAACTCGTGGAGCAAGGTTTGACCGATGCTGCCATGTTCACCGCCGAGGGCGAGAGCGTCATCCCGAGCGAGATGCTCTACAAGAAACCCGTGCTGGTCGAGCGCGGCAGTTTTCGTCCGCTCACCAACCCCATGCTCGAAATGCTCGAACGCGCGCACGAGCAATTTACCCAGGAAAAAGCCCTGGCCGGCGAAACCCCGGTGACGCTTTTGGAAATGACCCTGCGCCAATTGCAGGTCGGCGAGGCGATTGACCATGGCGATTTCCTGGACCGGGTGGACACGCTGGGAGCGCTGAAGAAGCCGGTGTTGATCTCAAATTTCCGCCGCTACCATCGCCTGGTGCAATATCTCTCCCGGCACACGCAGAAAATGATCGGCCTGCCGCTGGGCCTCGCCCGGCTGCGCGACATTTTGGATGGAAAGTTCTACACCGACCTCGAAGGCGGGATCATGGAATCGCTCGGCCAGTTGTTTCGCGCCGGCGTCAAACTCTACGTTTATCCGTGGCGCAATCATGAGACGCGGCAGGTGTTCACACTCGACACCCTCGAAGTCGCGCCCAGCGTGCGCCACCTCTACGCGCACCTCCTGGAAAACCACCTCGTTGAGGAAATCAAAAACTACACCCCGGATTTTTTGACGGTGAACTCGAATGTCGTGCTCGCCCGACTGCAAGCGGGTGAAGCGACCTGGGAGCAAATGGTGCCGCCCCCAGTGGCGGAAGTCATCAAGGCGAAGAAGCTTTTTTGGGTGCAAGTGAGTCGGGGATTTCGCCGCGCGGTGCAGGCCGTCGCCGCCGACCACTGCTGGTTTAAACCACCACGCCCGGTTTTGCCGCCACAAACATTGCGATTCGTCCCGCCTGCACGCTGAGTTTCACGCGCGCCGCAAACGCTTTTGAAAGCAACCGGGCCGTGAGCATGTCGGCTTTGCTGCCCGCTGCCAGCACGCTCCCGGCCTTCAAAATCAACACATGCGAGAATACCGGCATGATCTCCTCGACATGATGAGTCACCAACACGAGGGTGGGCGAAACTTTGCGGTGACCGAGTCGTTGGAGGAATTGCAGGAACTGCTCGCGCGCGGCGGGGTCCAGACCGGCGCAAGGCTCATCGAGAATGAGCACCCGCGGCCGGGCCATCAGCGCGCGGGCGATCAAGACCCGCTGACGTTCGCCCTGGGACAGCACGCGCCAGGGGCGTTCGGCGAGGTGCGCGCACTCGACTTGACGCAGTTGCCGCAGCGCGCGTTGCCGATCGTTGCGCGTGCCGCGGCCCCACAAGTCAATCATCGCGAACTTGCCGCTCATGACGGTGTCGAGCGCGGGCTCGTCATCAGCCATCATCTGCCGTATGCTGGAACTCACAAGGCCGATGCGTTTTCGCAAGGCGCGCCAGTCCGCGTGGCCGAAGCTCCGGCCGAGCAGCCGGATGCTGCCGTCGGTCGGGGGGAGATAACCCAAGAGCGCACTGAGTAACGAGGTTTTGCCCGAGCCGTTCGCGCCGAGAATGACCCAGTGTTGACCCCGCTCAACGGACCAGGTCACGTCGTCGAGGATTACCGTGTCGCCGCGACGGATGCGCAGCTTCTCAACGTGCAAAACTGGTCGATGGCTGGGCATTAGAGATTCGGGTTTGGTCCGCGTAAACCAAACGGATGAAGTGGCGAACCCGCCCCTAATGCCCGGTTTTCAATTCCACCACGTCATGAGGCGAAGCTTCCTTCAGACCCGCCGCGCTGACGCCGATGTACCGGGCTTTCGAGCGGAGTTGTGCGAGGTTGGCCGCGCCGAGGTAGCCCATGCCGGATTGAATCCCGCCAATGAGTTGGCCCAATACCCGGTCCACCGAGCCGACCACTTCTTTCAACGCCTCAATGCCTTCGGCGGCGACTTTTTGCGTCGGGTTCGGCGCGTGGCCGTAGCGGGCGGCGGAACCGGACTTCATCGCGGCGAGACTGCCCATGCCCCGGTATTGTTTGTAGATCTTGCCGGCAATTTCCATTACGTCCCCCGGGGCTTCGTGGCAGCCGGCAAAAATGCCGCCGCAAATGACCGCATGGGCCAGTGTCAACGCCTTAACAATATCGCCGGACTTGGTGATGCCGCCGTCGGCAAGGATGGTCACGCCTTTTTTTGCCGCCATGCGGCCGCAAACGTAGAGGGCCGTCATTTGCGGAATGCCCACGCCGGCCACGATGCGCGTGGTGCAAATCGAGCCCGGACCCTGCCCGACCTTGATCGCGTTGGCGCCGCAGTCCGCCAGATATTCGACACCCGTTGCGCTGGTGACGTTGCCGGCGATGATGGGCAGTTTGGGGAACGCGTCGCGCAGCATGCTTACGGTGTCGCCCACGCCTTTGCTGTGACCGTGCGCGGTGGAAACGGCGACGGCGTCCACGCCCCGTTCCACGAGTCCGCCGACATGCGCAAGGATGCGTTCGCGATCCAGCTCGCCGAAGGCGTTGCGCGTGGCGCTCACGGCGGCGCCGCAGACGAGGCGGAATTGTGCATCGCGCGCGGGTTTGAACTGCGCCTTGCGCTCCTGTTGGATGCGCTCCACGTCATTCATGGTGAACAGTCCGCGCAGCTGATCTTCGTCATCCACGACCAACAGTTTGTGGATGCCGGGACGCTCGGTAAAAAATTTGTCGGCGCGGGCGATGGGATCCTTGCCGAGTTCCTTTTGCTGGATGGTGTGAACCTGCGCGCGGGGGGTCATGGCTTCGGCGATCTTGCGATGGGCGTAGCGTGGTTTGACGATGTGGCCGGAGAGCAGGCCGACCAGTTTTCCTCTTGCGTCCACCACGGGGAACGTGCTGAAGCCGAACTTCCGTTCTTCCACCAGTTTCACCACATCGCCGACCAGTTGATCAGGGGCAACCTTGATCGGGTCTGGCAACATGCCGGGGACGTGATATTTTACCCGGCTCACTTCCGAAAGCTGCTGGCGTTCGGGCATGTTGTAATGGATGAGCCCGAGGCCGCCGTTAAGCGCCATCGCGGTGGCCATCCGGGATTCCGTCACGGTGTCCATGTCCGCGGAAATGACCGGGATATTGAGTTGCAGACCGTCGGCCAGAACGGTATCCAGTTGCGTGTCACGGGGCAGGACTTCGGAATACAACGTGGCGAGGGTGAGGTCGTCGAAGGTCAGGCCGACGCCAGCTTGCGCTGGGAAAAAAGTTTCCGCGGCGCGGTAGAAGTGCGAATCGAGGTTCTTGGTTGAAGCTGCCATGACGGAGCATGCAAAATCGGCTGGGGTCATGGCAAGCCGAAAGGTGACGCCGAAATAACTTGAGTTGACGAACTGGACAGTTTTGAATCTAATCAGCTTATGCAAATTGAAAGTCTAAAAGTCTTTTGTGACCTGGCGGAAACCGAAAGTTTCACCAAGGCCGCTCAAATCAATGGCGTCACCCAATCCGCCGTGAGTCAACAGATCAGTTCGCTGGAACGGCTGTTCAAGTCGCTGCTCATCGAGCGCAGCAAGAAGAAATTCCGCCTGACGCGCGAAGGTCAGGTGCTCTACGACTTTAGCAAACAGATCATCCAGACCTACGACGGTCTGCACAACAAACTGCAGGAGATCAAGGATATCATCTCCGGCACCATCCGCGTGGCGACGATTTACAGCATCGGACTCCATGATCTGCCGCCGTACATCAAGCGATTTCTCAAGGATCATCCGACGGTGCACGTACATGTGGAATATCGCCGCTCGAACCAGGTTTATGAGGACGTTTTCAGCAACATTGTGGACCTCGGCCTGGTGGCGTACCCCACCAAGGATCCGAAACTGGAGATTGTACCACTGCGCAAAGACCCGTTGGTGTTGATTTGTCATCCGCAACATCCGCTCGCGAAACAGAAGGGCGTCAAACTCAAGGTCGTCGCCGGCCAGAAGTTCATCGGGTTCGAACCGGATATCCCGACGCGGAAGGCGCTCGACAAAATCTTCAAGGATTACGGCGTCGAGGTGAAGACCGTGATGGAGTTTGACAACATCGAAACGGTCAAGCGGGCAGTGGAAATTGACGCGGGCATCTCCATTGTGCCCCTCGGCACCATTACGCAGGAGGTCGCGAAACAGACCCTAGTCGGGCTTCCGATCGAAGATGCGGATTGCTTCCGGACGTTGGCCGCCATCTACAAAAAGGGCAAAGTTCTGTCGCCCGCGATGAAGCAGTTCATCAGCATCGTCAAAGAAGGCGGCGGCGGCGAAACTGCAGCGGCCTAAACCCGCGCCTGCCTGTCTTCATGAGTCTCAAGCTGGTGGCGCAGTTTCCGGTGGCCCGGCCGCGCCGTTTGCGGCAGTCTGCGGCGCTCCGGCGACTCGTCTGCGAAACCCATTTGCACGTGTCGCAATTGGTGTTGCCTTTATTCGTCCGTCAGGGACGCAACTTGCGTCAGCCCATCGGCGCCATGCCGGGGGTGTACCAGCTTTCGCCGGATGAACTTGTGCGTGAGGCGACTCGGGCGTTCGCCGTCGGTGTTCCGGCGGTTTTGCTTTTTGGGATTCCCGACCGGAAGGACGCCAAGGCCAGCAGCGCGTACGCGAAGAACGGGATTGTGCAACAGGCGGTGCGGTTGTTGAAAAAGGAATTACCCGAATTGCTGGTCGTGACTGATGTTTGCCTGTGTGAATACATGGCCCACGGGCACTGCGGCATCGTTCACCAGACCCCTCGCGGTGCGAAAATCCTCAACGATCCCAGCCTCAAACTACTCGCCCGGGCGGCCGTGAGCCACGCCGAAGCGGGAGCGGATATCGTGGCGCCCAGTGACATGATGGATGGCCGGGTGCGGGCAATTCGCACTGAGTTGGATCGCTCCGGGTTCGCCGACACCCCAATCATGGCCTATGCGGCAAAGTTTGCGTCGGCGTTTTACGGGCCCTTCCGCGAAGCCGCCGAATCCGCGCCCAAGTTCGGGGACCGGCGCAGTTACCAGATGGATGCGGCAAATGCGAATGAAGCGCTGCGGGAAGTTGCCCTCGATATTGCGGAAGGCGCGGACATCGTTTTGGTGAAACCCGCACTCGCTTATCTCGACATTCTCCAGCGTGTGAAGACGGAGTTCGGTTACCCGACGGCGGCGTACGCGGTAAGCGGCGAATACTCGATGGTGAAGGCGGCGGCGGCGAAAGGTTGGCTTGATGAACGCGCCGTGACGTTGGAAAGTCTGCTCGCCATGCGCCGGGCGGGTGCGGATATCTTAATCACCTACGCGGCGACCGACGTGGCAAAGTGGTTGGCTGAAAAATAGAAGGTCAACCCAGGGGGGTGAAAGCCGCTCAGCCTTCACTTCATCGTGGCGAAAGCAAAAATCACCAGACCCACAATCACGACCCCGACCACGATGGCCACGAGGAAGAAAATCTTGTTCCCCTTGTTGTCCTTCTTCGAAAAACCCTTGCCGGCCGTGTCGAACCCCTTTCGCGCTCCGGCTTCCAGATCGGTGAGGCTCACCCCGCGTTGCATGACTACGGTTTTGTCCGTGGGTTTCATGCTGGCGGCGGGTGCGGGCGTGGTTGCTGTATCGGTTTCCAACCGCATCTCGATCTGACCCAATCGCAGGATTTGTCCGGGCTTCAAAACCGACTCGGCGATTTTTTCGCCATTAATGAACGTACCGTTAGTGGAATTCAAATCGCGAACGACCACGTCCGCACCTTGGAGCAAGATTTCGCAGTGATGGCTAGAAACGGAAGGCTCCACGATCGGAAATGAGTTGTCGTCCACACGCCCGATGGTAGTTTTATCCACCTTCAATTCGTGTGTCTGACCGGTTAGCCCCTGACTGAGAAGTACGAGTTTGGCCATATCGCTTTACGCACGGGAATGTATCTGCGCCGCTAAATTCAAGTCAAACGTAAACGCCGAATTGTTTTGACCCTCGTCCTAGGGCTGGCGGCGAATCAGTTCTCGAAACTCGGCGAAAAAGGGTGTCGAATCGTGCGGACCCGGGGACGCCTCGGGATGATACTGCACGCAGAAAATCGGCTTCGTCCGGTGACGCAAGCCTTCCACCGTCTGGTCATTGAGATTAATGCGGTTGACGGTCACGTCGGCGGGTAGCGAATCGGCGTCCACGGCAAACCCATGATTTTGTGAGGTGATCTCCACCTTGCCACTCTCCAAGTCTTTCACCGGCTGGTTGCCGCCGCGATGCCCAAACTTGAGCTTGAAGGTCTTACCGCCGAGCGCCTGGCCGAGAATCTGGTGGCCCAGACAGATGCCGAAAATCGGGATGCCGGTTTTCATTAAATCGCTCACCGCCTGTACCGCGTAACCGAGCGCGGCGGGATCGCCGGGGCCGTTCGAGAGGAAAATTCCGGCAGGTCGGTGTCGGAGCACGTCGGCGGCCGAGCTGGTCGCGGGCACCACCTGGGTTTTGAAGCCGTGCTGCCGCAGCCGGCGCAGGATGTTGTATTTCATCCCGAAGTCGAAGGCGACGATCGGAATGTCCGCCGCCGGCAGCGGCTTACAAAGCTTGCGCGCGTCGGTCACGGCATCGCCGCGGACGAGATCAAAGTCACCGCTTTGCTCGTCCTTTTCATCCCAACCGAAAGCCTCCGCGTGCGTGACTGCTTTCACATAATCCACGCCCGCCAAGCCGGGCCATTCCCGGGCGCGCAACACCGCTTCGTCAGCGGAAATATTCTCGGTGGTAATGAAACCATTCAACGCGCCGCGCACGCGGAGCTTTTTGGTGAGAGCCCGCGTGTCGATGCCCTGGATGCCGGGGATGCCGTTGCGCTCAAGGTAATCGGCCAGGGAGCCATCCGCCCGCCAGTTGCTTACCACGGGTGAGACCTCGCGCACCACAAACCCGGCGACATGCGGCCGCCACGATTCCACGTCCATGGCATTGACCCCGTAATTGCCGATGAGTGGATACGTCATCGTGACGATCTGGGCTTTGTAGGAGGGGTCGGTCAGAATTTCCTGATAGCCCGTCATCGAAGTGTTGAAGCACACCTCGCCACAAGCCGACGCCTGCGCGCCAAAGCCCGTGCCGTGGAAAATCGAACCGTCTTCAAGTGCGAGAATCGCTTTCATGCGTGAACAACTGCCAAGAATGCTAGGTTGGTTAAGCGCCGGGTCAAGTTGGAAGCATTAAAAAGGCGCGGCAAAAATTGCCGCGCCTTGAAATCAAAGTCTCCGCCCGGGCGGAAACTACTTCTTCAGCTTCTCCAGCTCAGCGATGAAGGCCTTGGGCCCGCCAGCTTGGTAGCCGAGTTCTCCGACCTTTTTGCCTTCGCTGTTCAATACGATGATCGTCGGATAGCCCTTGATCTCGTATTTCTTGGCCAGCGCATCGTTCGCCTGCTTTTGGGCAGCGCTCAACTTTTTCTTGTTGGGGAAATCCACCTCGACGGCTACGACGTTCTTCTTGGCATATTCCGCGAACTCCGGCTGCGAGAAGACTTCCTTGTTCAGCTTGATGCACCAGCCGCACCAATCCGAGCCCGTGAAGTCGAGCATCAC
The DNA here is from genome assembly GCA_031406395.1 of Verrucomicrobiota bacterium. GTDB lineage: Bacteria > Verrucomicrobiota > Verrucomicrobiia > Limisphaerales > JADLHS01 > JADLHS01. The sequence continues at coordinate 9,376 of JANOHH010001246.1, forward strand.
CAGTTTCTTTTCGGTCTTGGCTTGGGTTTGGGCCTTGGGCAGATCCGTCTGCCAGTCAAGTTCCGCCGCGTTTACCTGAACGAGCGCCAGCACGGCGCATAGTGTGAGGATGTTTTTTTTCATTTTAGTTTGTCGTTTTATTGGTTTGTTAACGAATTTTGGACGGCCGGTTGTCCCATTCTGTTCAATCCCCAGAGACTGCCAAGAAGCGGGATACTTCCGCAAGTAATACAGTTCTAAAAAAGCACGTCCCCGCGGTCCCCCCCAGCCACCTCGATATCCGATGCCAGAAAAATTGAATTCAGCCTCGGTCAGCGATGGATTTCCCTCACATCGCTTGGCGGATCGTCGGTTTTTCCCCGTTTACTTGACGGCCACCAAGGCCGGAAAGCTGCCGACTTCGCACAGCCGCTTGGCGATGCGCCGCCGCAAAGCGACTCCGTTCAACGGCGACCAGCGCAGCAGGCGTCGGACAATTCCCAATTGCGCCCGCAATTCATCGCCCTCCGTGGTTGCTGCCAGCGCCTGCCGTGCCTGCAACTCCATCCGACCGACGGCGTCATTGATGAAGGCCAGCGTCAAATCGGTCATCACGGATGAATTGCCGCCGGCCTGGCGAACTTTGAGGGTCCGCAGCACGGCGCTTTCCGCCAGATAAACGTCAATCATCATGTTACTCAGGTGGGCGACGACTTCCTGTTCCTCGCCCAGCTTTTCCCCATATTTCTGGTAAGCCACCCCCGAAACAAACAGCGCGAGCTTCTTCGCATTGGTGAGGAGCGCCCTTGCCCCGGCCAGTTCGTCCCCGCTGACTTTATCCAGTGGTGACATATCCAACAGTTCCTTGGTCACCTGCGTGATCGCCTGCACGAGTGGGAAGCGTCCGCGTTGGGCCCGGCGCATGAGCAGGCCGGGAATGAACAGGCGGTTGATCTCGTTCGTGCCTTCGAATATGCGGTTGATGCGAGAATCCCGATAGGTGCGGGCGGCCGGAAACTCCTCCGTGTAGCCGTAACCGCCGTGGATTTGGAGGGTTTCGTCTGCCACTTGGTCCAGAATTTCGCTGCACGCGACCTTGATGATGGAGCATTCGAGGGCAAATTCATCCAATTCGCGGAGGAATGGAGGGTTCGTCGAATCCATCAGCTCGCCCGTATCACAAACGGCGTCCATCATGGCCGCGGTGCGGTAAACGGCACTTTCACCGGCAAAGATGTGCGTGGCCATGTCTGCCAGCTTTTGCTGGATCAGGCCAAACGAAGCGATGGGCCGGCCGAACTGCTGGCGCTCGAGGGCGTAGCGGGTGGCGACCTTGAGCGATTCCTTCGCGGCCCCGATCGCACCGGCGCCCAGTTTGAAACGGCCCAGGTTCAAAATGTTGAACGCGATGTACCCGCCCTTACCAACCTCGCCGAGCAGGTTCTCGACGGGTACTTGGGCGTCCTCCAGAATTACGCGGCGGGTCGAGGAGGATTTGATGCCCAGCTTGTGCTCCTCTTTGCCCAGCGAGACGCCGGGGAAAGTTCGCTCGACAAGGAACGCGGTGGTGTGCTGCCCATCCACCTTGGCAAAGACGGTGAACAAATCCGCCCACGCCGAGTTCGAGATCCACATCTTGGTCCCGTTAAGGAGGTAGTGTTTGCCGTCCGCCGAAAGAGTGGCTTTGGTCCGCAAGCCGAGGGCATCCGAGCCGGAGCCGGTTTCGCTGAGCGCGTAAGCCGCCATCCATTCGCCGGTCGCCAATTTCGCAAGATACTTTTTCTTTTGGGCCTCCGTGCCGAAGTAGAGCAGGGGTTGGGTGCCGATGCCGCAATGCGCGCCACACGTCACCCCGAAGCCGCCGAGCCGCGTCAACTGCTCTTCCACGCCCACCGCGGAGGCTTTATTCAGTCCCAAGCCGCCATACACCTCCGGCACCCCCATGCCGAGCAACCCTAGTTCCCCGGCCTGGCGGAAAAGTTTTCGACTGAGCCCGTCCTGTTGTTGCTCCAGTGCTTCGAAGTTTGGCAGCACCTCCTTTTCCATGAACTTCTCCGCGGTCTGCGCCATCAGGCGCTGTTCCGAAGACAAATCTTCGGGCGTAAACACGAGGGTGGGGTCGGTTTCGGCGAGCAAGAAATTTCCTCCGGTCAAATGGGCAGGTAGTGGTTTTAGGTCTGACATGGAAGGAATCCTCCTAAAATGCCGTTGCGTTTGCCAATCAAATTCGCCAACTGAATGAAAACAAAGTTCGTAAATGCGATGTTAGAGCCAGACGATCGCTCCAGGCCGCTGCGTCATGGCTGGCTCGCCAGTTCGCGTTCCGTCTTTAGCCGCAACTGGCCGCAGGCGGCGTCAATATCGTGGCCTTTTTCCCGGCGCAACGTTGTGACAATTTTTTGGGCCCGCAGGGCCGCCAGAAACTTTTCACACACCTCCTCTTCCGGTCGCGTCCATGGCAGACCCTCGACGGTATTGTAGGGTATCAAATTCACCTTGGCATTGAGCCGCTTCGCCAGGGCCCCGAGCGGTTTGGCTTGCGCGAGGTCATCGTTCACGCCCGCGATGAGGATGTATTCGAAGGTAATAAAGCGCCCCCGTCGGGCTTGGTAGTAATCCAGCGCCGCCGTGAGTTCCTTGAGCGGGAACTTGCGATTGACCGGCATGATCTTTCCCCGGACTTCGTCCGTCGCGCCGTGCAAGGAGACGGCGAGCGAAAACTGTTCCGGCTCGTCCGCCAGTCGGCGGATTTGCGGGGCCAAGCCACTGGTGGAAACCGTGATCTTCCGCGCGCCAATGCGGCCGCCCCAACCGGCGTTGAGCAGGCGCAGCGCTTTCAGCAAGTGGTCATAGTTGGCGAGGGGTTCACCCATGCCCATGATGACCACGTTATCCACAAGGCGTGGGCCGGGAAAACCGTTGCCGGGATTGCGGGGGGTGTAGGGTGGAGGGCGGAAGACGGAGGGCGGAGGACGGAGTTCCACATTCTGACTTCTGACTTCTGACTTCTGACTTCCGGTTTCCTCAGCCGGCGCGACTTCAGACTTTAGACTTTCGGCTTTACACTGTTCTCCCACACTCCACCGCTCGACGCCCAGCACCTGTTCGACGATCTCGTGCGGCAGCAGGTTGCGCTTCCAGCCCTCCAGGCCGCTCGCGCAAAACTTGCAGCCATAGGCGCAGCCGACTTGCGTGGAAACACAGAGCGTGTGGCGGTCACTGGGCTCGCCATAGAGCGCGGGATTGGAGGGAATCAAAACACTTTCGATCAGCGAATGATCGGCCAGCCGCCAGAGAAATTTTTGCGTGGTATCACGGGCGCCTTGCTTGCGAACCAGTTCCAACAGGCCGAGGGAAAACTCCTGGCGGAGCTTTTCGCGCAAGACTTTGGGCAGATTCGTCATCGCGTCCCATTGGTCCACCCGCTGCACGTAGAGCCAGTCCATCAGTTGCTTGACGCGATAGACGGGCTGTTCCCACGCGGCGAACTGCGCTTCAAGTTCGGCGCGCGTCTGGGATTTGACGTCGTTCGGCACGGGGTTC
>JANOHH010001264.1:0-3941 GCA_031406395.1 Verrucomicrobiota bacterium
CGCCATCTCACACCGGCCCAGTTCCCTGCCCCATGCACACCCGTAGACCTCATCGTCAGTGATTGCTCCTTGATCTCGCAGCGCAAAATTCTCCCGCCGACCGTAGCATTGTTACAAACGCCCGGTAGAATCGTCGCGCTGATCAAGCCGCAATTCGAGGCGGGCAAAGCCGAGGCGGACAAGGGCGCAGGCGTGATTACCGACGCGGCGATTCATGAGCGGGTTCTGCGAGAGTTAAAATTGTTCGTCGCCGACAAGTCGACCCTGCACTGGTGCGCGGTAACGGAGTCGCCGCTGATCGGTCCGGCGGGCCACAATCAATTTCTAGTGTTGAGTGAAAAAAACGGCTGAGCAAATCAAACGGATCGGGTTGATCGGGAATCCCGAAAAACCCTCCTGCGCCCGCGTCGTGAGCCGGGCCGCCAAATTGATCCGAGCCACCGGGCGGAAGGTGTTTTGTGACCACGCCACGGCCCAGATCGCCCGGCTGGAATCCACGGTTTGCCCGCACGTCGCCGATTTGGCCCGAAGTGTGGATCTGCTGCTGGTCTTCGGTGGCGACGGCACCATGCTCCGAGCCGCGCATGAAATTGCCGGCTCGCCCACCCCCATGCTCGGCATCAACATCGGCGGTCTAGGCTTTCTCACTGCCGTTCCATCTGACGGCTTGGAGCAGGCGCTCAAACGGCTGTGGCGCGGTGAATTCAAATTCGACCGGCGCGCCCTCATCGAAGCCACCAGCCCACGGGATGGTCGTCTCGTCCGGCACGTCGCGCTCAACGACATTGTGATCGGGCGCGGCGAAGTCTCGCGCCTCATCGAACTGGAAGTGGATGTCAACGCCGATCCGCTGACGCATTATCGTTGCGATGGTTTGATCGTCAGTTCTCCCACCGGCTCGACCGCCTACTCACTTGCGGCCGGCGGCGCCGTGGTTTTCCCCACCGCCGAAGTTTTCGCCCTCACACCGATTTGTCCGCACACGCTTTCAAACCGGTCTCTCATTGTGCCCCTAAGCGCGACCATCCGCATCAAACCGATCAATCCGACATCGTCCACCATTCTCAGCGCCGACGGTCAAGTGATCAGTATGCTCTCGCCTGGAGATGCGGTGACCGTGCGCCGTAGCCGCCACACCATCCGGCTTATGCAGTTGGCGGACAGTTCCTTTTTCGAGGCCCTACGGCGTAAACTGCATTGGCGTGGCGCCTATGATTTATAGCCTCACACTAATGAGTCCAACGCTGGCAGCATTTGAATGGCCCTGGGTCCGCATGCATGCACTTCAGGGAGCCTTCCAAGAGTCGGCTTGCACACAAACAAATGATTCGCCTCGTTGATATTGCAGCCCGGGTGGGAGTTTCCGTAATGACCGTTTCCAAAGCCTTGCGCGATCGGCCCGATGTGTCGACAGCGACCCGGGCCCGCATCAAACAAGCGGCGAAAGAGATGGGCTACCTCCCGGACTCCGCTGCGCTTGGGTTGCGCCTTGGCACCACCAAACTGATCGGCCTTGTGATTCCCGCCACCACGAATCCCATTTTCGCGCGCATAGTGCTGGCCGTCGAAGAGCGCGCCCGCGAACTTGGTTATGACGTGCTGCTGATGCACACGCAGAACTTGATCGAGCGGGAGGAGGCTTGCCTGCGCCGCCTACTTTCGCGCCGCGTGGACGGAATTCTGGTCGCACCGGTTTATCGGATAGAAGGTGAGGCCCGGATTTACCGCGAATTGGAAGCCAGCAGAACGCCCGTCGTCCTGCTCGGTCCACCCGCCGCGTGTTGCAGCCAGTTTGTGAGCGTCCAAGGCGACGATCTCCACGCCAGTCTTGCCACCACGCAACACCTGCTGCAATTTGGCCACCATCAAATTGCCTATTTGGCCGGTCCCCTGCCAGCCATGTGGGCGCAGGAACGCTTCGAAGGCTACCGGCGCGCCCATCGCGAGCTCGGGTGCGATGTGGATGACCGCTTGGTTTTCCACGCCGGCAGTACCATCGAGGATGGGGTGAAAGCGGCCCTTCAGTTCGTCAATGAAAAGTGCCCCGCCACCGGCGTCCTGGCCGTGAACGATTTGGTCGCCATTGGTTTTGCCAATACCCTGTTGCAGCAGGGTCTCCAAATTCCCCAGGATCTCTCACTCGCCGGATTCGGCAACATCCTCCTCGCCGAGCATTTCCGGATCCCGTTGACAACGGTTCGCCAACCGAAATTCCGCCTTGGTTTGGCTGCAATTGAGATGGTGATGAGGTTGATCCGCGGCGAGCCTGTTGAAAATCGCCGCCTCCCGGCGGAACTCATCATTCGCACCAGCACAGCGGCCCCACGGTCAGCCTGATTGGCACCTGGCCAGATCAAGTTTAATGCCCGAAAGGAGTGGTACCCCCCCTGCTTAATCCTGCGTATGAAGAAGATATTTTTCGGCATCGGAGTAATCACCGCGCTCTTTGGCGCTATCTGGGCTTCCAAAGCCTGGACCACCCTCCGGGCCAATGCTAGGACCGCCCAGTTTAACGAAGACATGGAGAACCTCTTCGTGGGGCTGCAAAAATACAAGGAGCGGGTCGGCGCCTATCCAGTAGGCGGCAACGCCCAGGTCGCCAAGGCGCTACAGGGCAACAACTCCAAAAACATTATCATCCTGGTTGGCCGTAAGACCGAGTTGAACGAAAAGGGCGAATACCTTGATCCTTGGGGCACGCCGCTCCGCATCTATTTCTCCGACGTCGGCGTCCTGATCCGTTCCGCGGGTCCGAACCGCCGGTTTGATGACAGCACTGTCTTGGAAGCGGACGACGTCCTCCGCTCCAACTAGCCAAAGTCAAACGAGCCTCGCATCACCGTTGGGTCGTGCCCTTTTTAATTGGATCGGCTATCGAATCTCCGCCAGTCCACCCATCCCAATGAGCAATAATTAGTATGGGCAGAATTCGGCGGGAACAATTCTAACTCAAACTTGACAACCGTTCGCCTTCGACGAATGGTCTGCCTGCAACCTGCAGCAAGCAAAACTTAGCGGTTCTATGGCAGTCAGTTCTATAAAAATCGCAATAAGTATCGCGAAAAACAAATAACGGCTGATGAAATTCTGACGCCTCGCCTTTTCCGAGTTTGAAAAGCTAACAAGTTTGTAAAAATGAAACGTTTTATTCTTTTTCTTGAGATCGTTGGCATGAACGTATTCGCCTCCCTCCCTCTGCTCGCATCCGACCCTACCCCGCCGATGGTGCATCAATTCATCGTGAACGGCGCGCAAAAGAGTCTGCGCTTTATTCCGTATCCCGGGGCGCAAAGCTACACGTTTTACAGTGGAACAAACCCCGCGGCCCTGACCACCGACACGAACTTTTTCCTCGCCCCCTACATCACTGGTTACACGGTCATCACCAATGTCACCCTCAACGGCCCCGTAATTATCACCGTGACAAATCTCGCTTACGAATGGCGGCTCACAAACGCAACGACTCAGAGTGGGTTTTATAGCTTCGGAGTGACCCCGCTGAACAGCAATGCCGTCTTGACGGCCAATGTGCTGAACCGGCTCGCGTACGGCCCCACGCCGGATGAACTAGGACGCGTCACGAGCATGGGACCGCAGGCTTACATTGACGAACAACTGAACATGGACGGGGTTCCGGAAGAAATCCCCAACATCAACTACACCCTCGAGTCGACCAATGCGATTCCCTTTGACGCCACCACCAACTGGATCTCCATCACCATGACCGGGACGCTGGCCTCAACGACGTTTTATTTGTTCACGACGGCCCCGGGTGAGGCTTACATTGACGACATCGAATTACGGCCTTACCGGTACATGCAGCAAATCACGACTAACGTGATCAACAACACCAACGTTTACGTTACGAACAAAGTTTTCTCCCACATCGGCACGAACGTGCTGATGAATGGCGACTTTGAGTCCGGTTATAGTTTCTGGAC
>JANOHH010001282.1:0-5152 GCA_031406395.1 Verrucomicrobiota bacterium
CAACATGGCCGCAAGGATGGCGATGATCGCGATCACCACCAGTAATTCAATCAGGGTAAAAGCCAAGCGGCGTGGGCCTGGGTAATCCGGTTGCGACGTGTGACGGTCCATTTTCATTTAAATTACTTACTTGTCTTGGAAATTATTGCAAGGGGTAATTTAGATGTAATGCAAACGAGGCGTAGATCAGCATATGGCAGCAGAAAGTACCCCTCGCGTTAACGGGCGACTCAAGCCGGGTAAAGAATGCGCGGAGGGCGAGAAAATGATTCAATCGCTTCCGATTAGCGCTGTCGTCGCGCGCATTGGCCAAGCCGTGGAAACGGCTTCAACCTGACCATTACCCGCCGCCAGACAAACAAAAGCCCGCTGCAAACGAGAGCTTGTCCGAAGGTGAGCTTCGCCCAAGCCAACCTCGATCCTTGCGATTCTGCCCGTCCGTGCAAAAAGCTCCCGGCTGTTGGCGGCATCGAGGTACAGCGCTTCAGAGGTTCGCTTGACGCCGTTCGCTCGCAGCAAGGTGAGAGAGTCTTTCGTTGCCAATCTGAAAATGACCGGCACCTGACAGTAGGTGAAGGCAAGTTCGCCGGCTTGCAGGCGTAACACCTGTCTGACGCTGGCCACATCGTAGTAAGCGAATTCAGTTCGCCCGCTCACGAACTCTTCGCGTCGCAAAAGATCGGGGCAAAAGTGGATCTCTCCGCCCTTGACGGCGACACCCAGTTCGCCAAAGCGGCAAAGAAAATCCTCTTTGACCTGGCCGGTGAGCCCGGGCTGGCGCGCGCCGCCTTGACCTGGCGTGTGCGAATAGGGATCCATCGGGAACGCGCCGTAATTATCCGGCGTTTTGTAATCACCGATGCCAGCACGGACGTCGTAATAGGAATCCGACAAACCTTTCAGCACTTTCGCCGGCGCACCGGATTCCCTAGCCCGGACATAGGTTTCTTGCACGGCGAGTAACAGCTTGGAGACCATGTGCCAGTAAATTGAACCCAGTCCTTCATAGCCAAAGAAGGTGCCGGAACGACCGGTGAAGGATTCGTGGTCGAACAACCGTTCAAAAATTTCCAGTACCAGCGGAGCGTCGCGTTTGACGAGACGGGCGTAGCGCGTGGCCGGGAGTCCATCGAGAATCCGACTAAGGTCACGGGCATTCGTAACCGTGGCGTTGAAGTGGACGCGCCCGGCGACATCGCGTTCGATGAGTTGTCGGTTGCCGTCGGCCAAAAGCTTGCGCAGCAGCGCCGAGCGGCGCAGTTCCTTCGCCGGGATGTTGTTCCTCTCGACAAAGCGCGGGAGCGGACGGTTCGGATAAAGCAGGTAGCTATGCTGGTCGGAGCGATACATGGCGCTGCGTTTGAGCGCGGCGAGGAGGGTCAGAGATTCCTCGGCGGAAAGATGGCCAGAACTGAGCACCGCGACCTGCCCTTCGAGCATCTCGTAAAGCCGCCGAATGGGCAGCGCTTTCCGGTCATCCAACCGGATGAGGTTGTAGGAATGAAAAAGCCCATCGGGTCGCCGGTTGGCGTGGATGGAATGATTCGTCCAGTCCAACGCGGACGCGAAGAAATCGAGCAGTTGCTGACCCGAGATCGGCGTTTTACGCTGCGAAAAACCGGCGGTGTAGATGCGCTGCCGATACTCAGTCCCTGCGTTGCCGAGTTCCTCTACGATGCGACTTCGCCGGCCGTCGGTGATTTTTCCCGTGAGCAACCGGTGATGCCGTTTGAGGGTTTGATTCAACGCGACCAGAAAGCTGGCGACTTCGACGGACCACGTGAAGTTCTTTCCAGCGCCATCGCGGAACAATTCCTGGCAGAACGTGAGGTAGCGACGGATGTAGTAAAGCGTGACCATGGAACAGCCATTGCCGACGAGAGCGTTGTTCGCGTCGTTCCATTCCGGACGTTGCGTGTTCAACCAGATGCCGGCACCGGGGACGAAGTTGGAAAACTTGGCGAGCAGGGGCACAAGCAGTTTTTCGGTCAGGTTCACCAACCGCACCTGGCCCGTCTTGTCCCAGAGGAGTTTGCCATCCGCGCCCTTGGCCTGAACCCGTTGCTGGACGAGTTTTTCCACGCGTTGATCGAAAACAACGGTGTCCTTGGGATTGGTGAGCAGGCTTGCGTAGGGCTTGATGCGATACGGTACATTTGCGTAGGCAAAAATGTCCCGCGTGAGGAAGCCGCGCAGTTCCGCCGGTTCGTGGCGCTCGAGCTGTTCAAGAAGTTTCAGCAGGTAAATGATCTGGTGATCGCCCCAATAACCGATGTAGGACCACGGGTCGTGCGCATCCACCACCTCCCAGTCAATGCCGTTGCGCGTGATGCGATAAGGATTGTAGCCATCAGCGGTGGAGGCGTTGAGAAACCGGCAGATCATGCCCGACGTGTAGCCGGAAAACGAGAGCGCGAGCGCCTCCCAGTTCTGAAAAATATCGCGCCAGTTGCCCTCGTAATTCAAGCTGCGCTGCCCGTCGGCATTCCGCGTCGTGATGGAAAACTTGTTCCACGGTCGGCTGGGATCGCCGTGGCGGCGGCTGAACGTGAGGGGAAGATATTCGCGGCAGACGCGTTCGAGTTGGGGGTCGTCGACGGCGCTCGCCGTCGCCACCATGCGCCCGTAGAGCACCGTCCTGGGCAGGCGCCGAAAAAACGCGGTGTGCCGCGCGGCGATTTCCGCATTCGCGTTTTTCACGAAGGCCAGCAAGTCTTGCGCGTCCACCTTGTAACCGTCATTGAACACGCCACCGCGCATGATGTTGAACAAGGTGTTGGCGTAATGGCGGGCACAACCCAGCGAGCGTGCACTCTGCTGCAGGCCATCGGCCGCCCCAACGATCCGCTGCAATTCCGCCGTGCCATGATTCACGTCGTCGAGAACGGATTTGCGAAGTTGGGCGGGCTTCCGAAGCAACTGATTAAGTCGCGCGACTTCCGATGGCCCTTGGTTGACATCCGCCACAATGAGCCAGTCGGAGGATTGCCCACGGCCCAGCTGCATTTCAGACTGCACGAAATACGCACCACGCTCGGCGCGAATGTCCGTCTCCGCGCACAACGGCCGGCCCGTGCGGAACGAGTCTAATTGCACCGAGGAAAGCAATGTGAGCTGGGGCTTGATGCCGACGGACCACGCCACCGTGGTGCGCAAAGCCTCGGCGGGCTCAGGACGGTCAACCGGAATCGCGCTGAGCCGGAACAATCCAAGACCGGTGTCGGCGAGCAGTTCACTCTTCTTGTAGGCGTCGTGCAGGGTACTGTATTCGAGGTTGAACTGACTGCCCGTGCCGCAGGGCATGAGGTTCTGGATGCCGTCCAGCAATTGAACCCGCGTGGAGGCGGTGCCGTTATTCGCGAGCCACGAGCGCCGGACAAAACCGAACTGCTGACTGTTGAACCAGCCGTAGCGGAAGGTCAGGCCCAGATCCTCGTTGATTTCCTCGAAGAGCAATTTATTGCCCCAGACATTTTTGTAGAGATTCCGGCGCACGCGGTAAATGCCGTTGGCGCGATCCGAAAACGGTTCCCAGAGATAAGTTTTTCCCCGACTGCGGACGCGCAGCAATGTCCTGCTGCCGGTAACGTCCGCCATGTCGCGGATTTTATCGTCCGTGTAGTAAGGAAAGAGCCCCAGGTTGGCATCGCGCCGGCCGGCGGTCAGTCCGCCGTTGCTGGAAATGAACAGCCAATGATCGGCGTCGCTGACGACCGTCATGAAAAACGGCCGCATCCGGTCATAGTTGGCAATTTGGTAGAAGGCCTCGCCATCCAGGGTGACTTGATGGCCTGCGACGGCGTTAAGGTTGACGCGAAGCGGGCTTTTGCCCAAGTGCAACTGTGTTTTCATAGCGGTGCTGGTTTGGCCCATCAACGAGCTCGTTTTCATCCGATCCGGCTGGGTCCGGGCCCTGTTTTTCTGCCGCCGGCTGACTCGTCCATTTACTGATCAGGCGCTCGAGCGTTCTTATCCCCGGCGTTGCGCCAGTTCCTCGCGCATGGTTTTGCAAATCGGCTCGCTCAGTCCGTAGATGGTGAAAAAGCACGAGAGCACCAGCAATCCGACGGCGGGAACCAGGCTGTTCAACAAGAGAATGCCATGGATGGCCTCCGAACTCTGCGCGGCGGCCTTGGGGTCGTAACCAAAATACGAAATCAGGTACCCGGCGATCGCCGCCCCGATACCCATGCCCGCCTTCTGGGCGCAGGTTGTGGCGGAAAATGCCACCCCCGTGGTGCGGACATTGTATTTCCATTCCTGAAAGTCGGCGGTGTCGGCCACCATGGCCCAGAACAGCGTGGCGTTGATTCCGGCAAAAATCATTCCGAGCATCTGGAAGGCATAGACCAGCGGCAGCTGGTCCGGTTTGATGAAGTAAAAAGGAATCGCCGTGAGTCCCACGAGCGCCAGGCTGGTGATGAACGACCACTTCTTGCCCAAGAGCTTGACGGCAAAGCGGGTCATCATCGCCCCGAAAATCATGGCCAATCCGCTGAGCAGAAAATAAGTGCCGATTTGCCCGAGGTAAAAAACTTCAATGCCCTGGCCGGCCTCCCATTTAAAAAAGGCCTTGTCGGCTCCAGAGGTATCCAGCTTGAGGTAGCGCTGGAGGTAGTAGATGCCCGCCGTGCCGCGCACGACGGCAAAGGTGATGTTGATGATGCCGACGGCGAACATCATGACCCAGTGGCGATTCCGGAACAGGTTCTTGAGATCCTGGAGCAGGTTGGTCTTTTGGTCCACCGGCGGATGGATGCGCTCCTTGGTGGTCCAGAACGAGATCAGAAAGAGCACAATGGCCGCGAGGCTGAACAGCATGACGGTGCGTTGGGCGCCCAGCTGCTGGTTGCCGGCGCCAAATTTGGCGATGAGCACGATGAAACTCGAGTTGGCGATGATGCCACCGATCTGCGCGAGCGACATGCGGTAGGAGTTCAGGCTCGTCCGTTCCAGCGGGTCGTCCGTCATCACTCCGGAAAGCGCGCCGTAAGGGATGTTGATCGCGGAGTAGAGCAACATCATCAGGTTGTAGGTGACCCACGCCCACACGATCTTGCCGGCGGGACTGATGTCCGGCGTGGTGAACGCGAGCACGAACACGACGGCCAGCGGCACGTTCAGCCACAAGAGATAGGGCCGGAAGCGGCCC
>JANOHH010001314.1:0-1128 GCA_031406395.1 Verrucomicrobiota bacterium
ACCGCCGGATGATCCTTGAAGCGCAACACCGTCCGGCGTACCTGTTCCAACTGGGCTTTCACCATCTCCGGCTGGCTGTAGTCGAAGCCTTCCTTGTCGTGCTCGTGGTGAAACCAGATGCCGACACAAACGGTCAACCCTTGCTTCTGCGCCTGGTCGAGCACCGACGGGAGACGATCGACTCCCCAAGTGCGAATCGAGTTGCCGCCCCCCGCCTTCAGCTTCGCGAGCGAACCTTCGCCGCCGGCACCTTTGATGAAAAACGGCTGGCGATTCACATAAAGCTGCCAGCGGCCGGCGGCTTGGCGGACTTCCACCTTGGCGACCACGTCACTCTTGACCGGTGATTGCGCCGCACAACCGCAGAGCGTAATTAAAATGCCCGAAAGTCCCAGCCACCATTGCCAGCCGATGGTTTTCTTGTCAGTGATGAATTTCATTCCTTTGCTCCTGCCACTGTTAATCGCCGCAGGGGTCTGCAAAGGCGCTCTAGGATTACCACGGTTTGCTGCTGGTTCCGGAGGCCATACACCACGAACGCGGGCGTCGCCAAGATCGGAAAGCCGCAACTGGTAAACACCCCCCAGCCTAGTCTTTGATCCGCACCGGTGCCGGCGATACCGGTGGCTACGAAACCTAGTAGGCAACCGCCGAGTGCGACGGTAAGGGCGACCCAGATGGGATAACGCTTGTTTTCGTTCATGAAACTATTCGCTGTTGCCGGGTTGACATCGTTCATCTAGCTGATTGATTACATCATTGTAAAGCCAGTAAAATAAAAGTTGACTCGACACTTGTTATGTAATATAAACACCTACGTTCTAAGTCAAACATAAAATTAAACAAACTCTGATAATTCAAATAACAGCTCGATACCAAAGCAAAAACACCATGAAAATACTCGAACAAACAAAATGTTTCGCCTCTCGCACAAAACTGAAAAAACTAACCGCAAGTCTCGCGCTGCTCGCAGTGGTGGGTATTGCCAAAGCAGATGTAACTAACTACTGGGCGAACGGAGGTTTTGAGTCGCTGCCTGCAGGGACAAATTGGGCCAATAATTCATGCTGCGGAATTTTTTCCTTTGCTTTTCCCACCTCGGGGGGCAACCCTGATGGTTACGCGGTC
>JANOHH010000037.1:0-1768 GCA_031406395.1 Verrucomicrobiota bacterium
GCCACTCTCGGTGATCGTGTACGACCAGGATCTCGACCAGTGGGCTCCCGGCGCTCACGCGGGCACGTTCCGCGGCAATCCGGGAAGCCATTCCATGTTGGCAGCGCTTCGCCACGGGCAAACGGCTGGAATCATTCCAACCGCCTTTGTTCCCCCACGCGCTGCGAGCGAGGGACCGCTCGCGCTCCAGCGGCGGCTTCACGCCGCTGACCACCCGGGACGATCCAAAACCTCAGCCAGACCAAGCTCCGAACCTCACCCGTCTCTAACCGCACCCACCAGTGCCAGAAACGCAAGTTTCGAGGTTGCCCGCTCGGCTCGTCTTGTCTATGACATGGCGCATGCGACATGCCTTCACTTCCATCGTGATGACCGTCTGGTTCGGTCTGGCAATGGTTTTCAATGCGGTTGCCGCGGATAACCCGGCGACAGTCCGTTGGTGGGCGAGTTCGGTGGACGGCAAGCTCCAACTCACCGCGCAGCCCACTCTCAACTGGATCATCCCGGCAAAAGCCGACAAAGCCGAACGCGTCAAAGTGGATCCCACCGTCGGATTCCAGATGATGCTGGGGATGGGATCGTCGCTCGAACCAGCGACGTGTTGGAATCTGTCGCGTCTGGCGCGGGCGGAACGCGAGCAGTTGATGGCGCAATGGGTCGATCCGCAGACCGGGATCGGAATGAATTTGATGCGTCTCTGCATTGGGACGCCAGATTTTACGGGCGACCCTTGGTACTCCTACAACGACCTGCCGGTAGGCGAAATGGATCCGGAGCTCAAACGGTTTTCCATCGAGCCCGACCGGCGTTACATCCTGCCGGCGATCAAGCTGGCGCGGCAGAAGAATCCCGACCTCCTGTTCTTTGCGTCCCCATGGAGTCCGCCCGGCTGGATGAAGAGCACCGGCACCATGATCGGCGGCCACCTCTTGCCGCAGCATTACGCGACTTACGCCGAATATTTTGTGCGCTTCATCCAGGCGTATGAGGCGGAGGGTATTCCGATTTATGCGGTGACCATCCAGAACGAACCGGGTGTGGATCGGGCCAAGGAGAAGAATCCCAAGTGGCATTATCCTTCCTGCCGCTGGACCGGCGAACAGGAGCGCGACTTCATCCGCGATCACCTGGGCCCGGCCTTCCAGCGGCACGGCCTCAAGACGCTGATCTGGTGTTACGACCACAACTACAATGTCCGCGGCACGGGGGACGATCCCGGTATTGGCTACCCGCGTGCGATCCTGTCCGACCCGCAGGCGGCTGCGTTCGTGGGCGGCGTGGCTTTTCACGGCTATGAGGGGAAGCCGGAGGGGATGAGTGTATTCCACCGCGAGTTTCCGAACGTACCGATTTATTTCACCGAAGGTTCGGTGTTTGGGATCAAGGGCGCGGTAGAACTGATCGATCGTCTCCGCAATTGGTCTTCTGGTTACAACGGGTGGGTTACAATGCTCGACGACCAGGGCAAGCCGAACAACGGGCCGTTCGCTGCCAGCCGGACCCTGGTCACGCTCAACTCAAAAACCGTGAAGCCGGACTTCCACTTCGATTACTACATGTATGGCCAGTTCATGAAGTTCGTCCAACGCGGCGCGCAACGCATCGACAGCACGGCGGGGGACAACGCCTTCGCGAACGTGGCTTTCCGCAACCCGGATGGCACCATCGTCCTGATCGTGGCCAACACAACTTCACAGATGAAACCCTTCGTGATCGAATGCCGCGATCGAAGTCTCGCAACCGGGCTGGCCCCTAAGTCAGTGGCGAC
>JANOHH010000045.1:0-3501 GCA_031406395.1 Verrucomicrobiota bacterium
CGCGTCCCGTTCGTCGCGCGAGATGATGCTCTGGCTTTCCCACTGATGCGCCTGGCTTTCATGCTCGCTGATGGTGCGGCGCAACAGGTCGTCGTACAGTTTTGGTTTGAGCCGCACCGGTTCGCCCACGAGAAAACGCCCCAGCTCGAGCGCGACCTGCTCGGCACTCGGCCGGTCGGTGGGATTCCACGCGAGGCACGCGAGGCAGATGGCCTGCAAATCTTCCGGCACCCCCACAGCCACTTCACGCAGAAACGGCGGCGCGGTGCTCACGATGGCTTCGAGCACCTGGCTGATCGAGTCGCCGGCGAACGGCGCTTTGCCGGTCAGCACCTTGAACATCAGGCTGCCGAACGAAAAAACATCCGACGCCGTGCCCAGCGGTTGTCCTTGCGCCTGCTCTGGCGACGCGTACAGCGGCGTGCCCTCGAACCCCCGCCCCAGCCGGCCCGCCTCTTCCAGCGACAGCGCGAGGCCGAAATCCAGAATGCGCGGCCGCAATTCCGGGCCGACGATAACATTGTCCGGCTTGAGGTCGCGATGAATCAGCCCGCGCGCGTGGGCGACGGAAAGCCCGCGCGCGATTTCACGGAGCATGCGCGCTTTCTGCGCGTAGTTCAGTTGCGCGGCAAAACGATCAATCGGGAAGCCCTCGACAAATTCCATGACGATGGCCGGTGGATCGGTCTCATCGAGCACGGAAAAAACCGTTACCACGGCGGGGTCCCCGAGCGCAGCCGTGTGCCGCGCCTCCTGCAACACGCGCTGGCGCACCTGCGCGTCGGCCCGGCGGCGCAACACTTTGATCACCACGCGGCGGTTCAATTTCTCGTCGTGCGCGGCATAGACGACGCCCAGTCCGCCCTGCCCCAGTTTGCGTTCGATGCGGTAGCCCGACAGGCGCGGCAACTCCTCCTCGTGGTCGGATGGCAGTCGGCGCTCGTGGTCGCGCAACCGACGCACGCGCAGTCCGGCCTGAATGCGCTCTTGGGCCTCCTGCCGCACGGCTTCGGGCAGCTGCGCGACGAAGTTTTCCACCTGCGCCGGCGCCGGCGCCGCGAGGCCCCGCAGGAAAGCGTCCGCGTGGGCGGCAGGGTTCATCCCCGCCGTGCCGTGCGAAGAGGTGGCGGAAAACTCGACGCGTATCGTCGGCCGGGGCGGCGGTGGGTTGAGGAACTCGCCCGCCTGCTCGTGCGCCCGCAGGAGCGATTCGACTTCACAGAGCAGCGCCGTGTTGTCACCGCAACGCTCGGCGACCAGCCGTGTCCGCGCGGGTCCGGGTGGCAGTTCAACAGCCTCGGCGAAAATGGCTTCGGCGGTATTGAGAGATTTGTCCATCGCGGTTGAACCCTGACTGCATCGTAGCAATCAGGCCCGTTTCGGCCAGATGAAATGTTCATGAAATAAATCGGATATGGGTGATCCGATCCGCCGTCGTTTCTCGCTTTGTGGTGATGAAGGGCCAATCGTGGCCCGGGATGGCAACTAAATGAAAACGACGATAAAAATCATGAACGAACTGGCGCTGATGACCCTGCTGACCGGCTGCGTTGTCACCTCGGTCTATCCCTTTTACACCGCCAAAGATGTGCAGTTCGATCCCGCGCTGGTCGGCACCTGGGCGGAGGCGGGCTCGACCAACGACGCAAATGACCATTGGCGATTCGACCGGCTCAACCAGCAGGCTTACTGGCTGACGACGGTCGAAAATAACGAGACAAACCGCTACGAGACGCATCGCTTCCGCATGAAGCAACACGTATTTCTGGACCTCCGCACCACGAATCGCGTGGACGAACAGTTGCCCCTGCATTACCTGGTCAAGCTCGAGAACACCGGGGCCAAGCTTCAGGTCAAAGTTCTGAACTTTGAGTGGCTCGCCAAGCTCCTGGAGAAAAACCCGAAGGCGCTGCGTCACATCCTGGTGCCGAATGAGCCCGGCAATACGAACAACAATCATCTTGTGCTCACGGCGGACACGCCGGAACTGCAGAAGTTCATCCTCAAGCACATCAATGACACCAACACATTCGGCGACACGACGGAGTTGACGCGCTGGAAGGATTGATCTGCCTGGCCGGCCGCCGTTTGATACCAGCCAAAGTTTATGATTCATACACCCATCAACGCCAAAGCCCGGAGCCAGCTGTGAAACTCAGTCCGACAATCACGATTTCGCTCTGCCTGAACCTCGCCCTGGCGGGCGCGGCGGTTCATCTGCTGAAGCAGCCCGTTTCGCGCACGCCACGTGAGTCCGCATCAACGATCTCCGAGCCGATTACTGCGCCGGCTGTGCCGTGCCTGACCGCCAGCAACCCGCCAGCACCAACCACTTTTGTAACGAATCGCTTCGGCTGGAACGTGGTCGAGGCAGAAGACCTCGAACAACTGGCAACGAACCTGCGCGCGATTGGTTGTCCCGAAAAAACGGTTCGCGATGTGGTGGTGGCCCGGACTCGGCGCGGGCTGGACCGGCTTTCCCGGAGCGCGGAACCCAAACTTCCCTTTTGGACGGCAGGGTTGCGGCGGGCGCAGGCTCAGCGCACGGCGGAAGGAACGGCGGCGGTGGCGCGGGCAAAAATCCTCGCCAGCGTGCAACGGGCGTTGGGCCGGGACGTGTTCATTGAGGACGGGAGGTTGACAGAAGATTTCGTGGAGCAGGCTATCGTGCGCTTCCTGAGCGGCCCCCTGGCTGAGGAAAAATTTTCGCAGCTCGCCGGACTGTTAGCCCGCCATAAGACGCAGATGGATGCGGTCCGCGCGCACACCCAGGGAGTGTTGGTCGAGGAAGATGAGACAGCCTTGAAAACGCTGGGTCGCCAATTTCGCCAAGAACTGGCGGCGATGCTCCTGCCGACAGAGTTGGAGGAACTTTCCGCCCGGCCCGCGATGATGAAACTCGCGGATGATGTTCGGTTCGACGCTACCGACTTAAGCCCCGCAGATATTCGCGAGGTCGCCATTATCCGGGCGCAGTTTGGCGACCCGATGATGGGCGAATGGTTCGAGGGTGGCAGGTTGAGTGACCAACAGGAGGCCCAAGCGGCAATGGCCATCCGGGAATTCCTTGGTGAATCACGCTACGCGCAGTTTGAGCGTGCGGCGAATGGCGCCTTCAAGACGCTCTTTGATCTGGGCCGGGACAATAATTTGCCGCCGGTGGCGGCGCTACAGGCCTTCGAAGTGTGCCAACTCACCGCCCGAGAAGTCGCCCGGCTGCGCGAGGACAACTCCCTCTCCGCTGCAGAGCGGCAGCAACAGCTCGCATCGGTGCAGACCCAGGCGCAGACAAGCGTCTTGAAGGTGCTCGGCGCGGAAGCCTGCGCCCAATACCTCAACCGCGGCGGCGCGTGGTTGACCAACGCTAACGGCTTATGAACCTGCGAACCAAACTCTCGCTCAGTCTCAACGCCTTGCTGCTGGGATTCGTAATTTGGCTGACGTGCGCCGGGCCCCGGCCTGAGCCGGCCTCAGGGCAAGGTGAGCTTCGCGACGCGGCCG
>JANOHH010000106.1:0-2654 GCA_031406395.1 Verrucomicrobiota bacterium
CCGGAACAAGAAAAGGCGATCACCAAGATCAAACGCTACAGCCAGGAGTATTTCGATCTGGTCGAAAAACACGGCAAGGACACCGCCAAGGAATACGTGGCCGAGGTTGAGAAGCTCCTGGCCGGCAACGTTGCGAGCAAATAACCATGAAGCGAAAAATTCAGATGCTTGCGGCGATCGGTTTGCTCGTGTTGGGGAGCGGTTGTGTCAACGTGAAACCCTGGGAACGGAGCACGTTGGCGACCTACGCGATGCGGGGCGACCGCGACCCGTTGGGCGTCGCATTGGATGAGCATATGTATTTTTCGCGCGAAGGTGGCAATGGCGGTCGTGGCGTGGGTGGTGGTGGTTGTGGGTGCAATTAGGGAGAGACAGTCAGTCCTGGCTTATGAAGAAACTATTGAGCGGTTTATTGTTGATCGGGCTGGCGGTTTGCGCCCGGCCCGTGCGGGCAGAAAGTCCGTTCGTGGTCTCTCCGCGATTGGAGGTTGAAAATGGCGCGCGGGTTTTAAAGGTGGCGTTTGCGGTGCCAACCAACCACGTCCTGTATGCGGAGAAGCTAGCCTTTCGGCTGGCGGATAATGAAACCCCGGTCGCCTTCCAATTGCCAGAGTCAAAAACCATCAAGGACCGGTTTAGCGGCAAAGAAAAGCAGGTCTTTGGGCAATCGTTCGAGGCCAATTACCCGCTGGCCCAAGCGCTGAAGAGCGACCTCAAACTAACCGTCCACCTCCAGGGGTGCGACCCAGCGAATTGTTTCTTCCCGGAAGATCAGACTTTCCTGATCTCGACCGCCGGTACGGTTGCGCGGTTGGATGAGCCGACCGAGGAAACGGACTCCGCGGCGAGTGCTGGATGGCAGACCGCGGCTGCGGGTTTCACGGTCGCCAACCGCGGGAGTGGCTACCTGAATGAGAAAGAGTTTCTGGGCTTCTTACACAAGTCCAAGTCCGGGGATGCCGCGGCGGAAGTGGTACCGACTCGGAGTGGGTTTTGGGGCTTGCTGCTGACCATGGGGTTGATCGTTCTGGGTGGCGTGGCGCTGAATCTGACGCCGTGCATCCTGCCGATGATTCCGATCAACCTGGCGATCATTGGCGCGGGGGCGCAGGCGGGTTCAAAGAAACGGGGCTTCGCTTTGGGGGCCACTTACGCGGCCGGCATGTCCATCGCCTACGGGGTGTTGGGACTCGTGGTGGTGCTGACCGGTTCGAAGTTCGGCACGCTCAATTCCTCGCCGTGGTTCAATCTCGCCATCGCGTCGGTGTTTCTGTTCCTGGCTCTGGCCATGTTTGACCTCGTCTCCGTTGACTTGTCGCGGTTTAAGAATAATTCGGGAGAAGAGTCCGCAGGTGCGAAGAGTAAATTTGTCGTGGCCTTTACCATGGGGACGGTGGCGGCCTTGCTGGCGGGCGCTTGCGTGGCGCCGGTGGTGATTTCGGTTCTGTTACAGGCAACTACACTGCACGCCAAGGGCATCACCGTCGGCCTGTTACTTCCCTTTCTGCTGGGCTTGGGCATGGGCTTGCCCTGGCCGTTTGCCGGAGCGGGACTCTCCTTCCTGCCCAAGCCTGGCAAATGGATGGTGCGGGTGAAGTACGGCTTTGGGGTGATGATCATTTTCTTTGGAGCCTATTATGGTCATTTGGCCTATGGCCTGTTCCAATCCGATGCCCAATTCGTTGCCCAGGCCCGTGGCCTTGGCGGCGAGGGCGAGGCCGACGCCAAGTTCACCGAGGACCTGGCCAATGCGCTCAAGGCATCACAGGCCGACGGTAAACCTGTGTTCGTCGATTTCTGGGCGAGCTGGTGCAAGAATTGTTCGGCGATGGAGCACACCACTTTCTCCGCGGCTGCCGTGAAGGCCCGACTGGCCGGCTATCATGAGGTCCGCTTGCAGGCCGAGCGGCCGAATCAAGCGCCGGCGAAGCAAGTCCTCGATCACTTCAATGTCATGGGCTTGCCGTCGTATGTCGTGTTGACGCCGAAACCCGGCAGTCTCGCCGCCGGTGAATCCGTTTTGTCCACGCAGAAATAATCGGGCCATCAAGTCATAGAGAGAGTTTGTTATGAACATACGTAAAGTTGCCTCCTTGGGGCTGGCGGTCGCACTCCAAGTGCTGCCCATCACCCGCGTCTTTGTGGCCTCCACCACCGCGTCGGGTTCGAGCTTTGCCATCATCTCGACGTGGATTGCGGGCGCGTTGGCATTAATGGGCGGGGTGGATGCCGTTTCTGGCGCCTCCAGTATTTCGGTCTCACCGGCGACCGCCACCACCGGGGTCCGTTACTCCGGTGCTGTACAGTATTCGGGTGCCCACGCGGGTTCTGCAAAGTCTTGGGAGTTGAAAAATAATTGGACTGGCGCCAAGTCCGGCTGCAACAGCGTCTATGAAATCGCTCCGGGTCTTTGGCTCACCAACAGCTCTACGTACTTGGTCAGCGTTGGCGGCATACCCACCGGCAGCGGCACGTTTAACTTCACGTTGAAGATCACCGACGCCACAGGATGCGCTGGAGGTAACAGTGACACGCGGAGCGCAACTATTACTATTAGTGCTGGGGCCGTTTTGGCTCCGAGCATCACGACCCAGCCGATCAGCCAGACGGTGACGGCAGGGGCAAATGCGAGTTTCACGGTGGGGGCGAGTGGC
>JANOHH010000109.1:0-1271 GCA_031406395.1 Verrucomicrobiota bacterium
GATCACCGCCCTGGCGGGCACCGCCATTCCCTACGTTCACGCCGCGGGCAGTGACTTGATTCAAGTGGCCCTGATCGGCTGCGGCGGACGTGGCACGGGCGCCGCTGCGCAAGCGCTCTCCACCAAGTCCGGCCCGATCAAGCTGGTGGCCATGGCCGACGTGTTCGAAAACAAACTCAGCAGCAGCTACGAGAATCTAACCAAGGCGCACGCCGCCCAGATGGACGTGCCGCGCGACCGGAAGTTCATTGGCTTCGACGGTTACAAACAGGCGATGGATTGCCTGAAACCCGGGGACATCGCGATTTTCGCCACGCCGCCGGCATTCCGCTGGGTGCATTTCGCCTACGCCGTCCAGAAAGGTTTGAATGTGTTCATGGAAAAACCCGTCACCGTGGATGGCCCGACCACGCGCAAAATGCTAAAGCTGGCGGAGGCATCGGAGAAAAAGAATCTCAAGGTGGGCGTCGGTTTGATGGTCCGGCATTGCAAAGGACGGAAGGAGCTACAGGAGCGTATCAAACAGGGCGAGATTGGCGAACTCACATTACTGCGCGGTTACCGCATGGGTGGTCCTGCCGGCAACGCCGGCCCCAGACCGGAAAACCAGAAGGAACTGCTCTATCAGGTGCAGCGCTTCCACGGTTTCCTTTGGGCGAGCGGCGGCCTGTTCAGCGATTACAACATCCACCAGATCGACGAATGCTGCTGGATGAAGGATGCCTGGCCGGTCAAGGCCCACGCCACCGGCGGCCGGCACTATCGCGGCAACAGCCTGGATCAGAACTTCGATAACTACTCGGTCGAATACACGTTCGCCGACGGCATGAAGTTCTTCTTCATCGGGCGCAGCGAACAGGGTTGCTATGACGAGTTCGCCAGCTATGCCCACGGCACCAAGGGTTCGGCGATCATCTCCACCAATGTCCACACCCCGGGCCGGGTCCGCATTTTCAAGGACCAGAATCCCAACCTCCGGGATTACCGGAGCGCCAATGTCGCCTGGTCGTTTTCGCAACCGAATCACGCGGAGCCGGATCCTTACCAATTGGAGTGGGACGACCTCGTCACCGCCATCCGCCAGGACCAACCCTACAACGAAGCCAAGCGCGGCGCCATCGCCAGCTTGGTAACGTCCATGGGCCGCATGGCCGCCCACACCGGCCAGATCGTCACGTATGAGGATATGCTCGACTGCGAGCACGAGTTCGCCCCGAGCGTGGACCAACTCACGATGGATTCCCCCGCTCCGTTGCTGGCGGGCGCCGACG
>JANOHH010000146.1:0-11528 GCA_031406395.1 Verrucomicrobiota bacterium
GACAATGACGGCGGCCACACGGCCCACTATCTCGCCGCGATGACGTTCAAGTACGCCGCCACCAGCGACGAGAAGGCCCGACAGGAAGCGGTCGAAGCGTTCAAAGCCATGGTCTGGCTGGATGATATCACGGGCAACCCCGGGTTCTTCGCGCGGGCGATTTGGTCCGTCGACGGAGACAAAGGCGAGCGAGCCACGCGCGGATCAGGCGGTTTGCCAGCCAAGTGGTATCCGACGAAAGACGGACGGTGGATCTGGAAAGGCGACACCTCCAGCGATGAAGTAAACGGACACTATTTTGCCGTGTGCCTCTTTCACGACCTGGCAGCGAAGGGAGCGGAAAAGGCCCGCGCCGCCAAGCACATCGCGAACATTACTTCGCACATCATGGACAACGGTTGGTTGCTGCGGGACATGGACGGCAAGCCGACGCGCTGGGGGCGCTGGGATCCCGAATACCTGCAGCGACCGTACGGCTACGAATCGCGCGGCTTGAACGGCATGGAAGCGCTGAGCTACGTGGAGGCGGCATATGCGCTGACCGGCGATCCAAAATTTCAGGCCGGCCTCGAGCAACTTCGGAAATGGCGTTACCCCACTTACGTCGTGCGGCAGAAGATGACCTTCCCGCCGGACTCGATCGCGACATGGGACGATGAACTGGCGTTCTGGTGCTACTACACGCTGCTCAGTTACGCCAAGGACCCGGAACTCCGTTCCATTTATCTGCGCAGCCTCGAACGGAGCTGGGAGGTGCTCCGCATGCAGCAGCTGCCATTCTTCAACTTCACCTATGGCGCGCTCACCGGAAATGATTGCGAAGTGCCCCAGGCAGTCCAACACCTGCGGGAATGGTCACTGGACTTGGTGAATCATAACTATCGAAACTCCCACCGCAGTGACCTGAACTCGCAGCCCGGATACGTGCCCTACGGAGGTGGCACGCGGGCCATCTCGCCGCGGGAATCGGAATCCAAGTGGGGCAGCCGCAGCGCCCTCCAATATGACGGCGGCGAAAATAGCCAGGGCGTCACCCCTCCGATCGGCTGGCTGGAAGACTACTGGATGGGGAGATATTACGGCTTCATCGAAGCTCCCAAGTCGTCGGGTCCGGAAGCGACCTCTCTGCGGGCACGGTCAGTCAAACTGCGCGGAGCATCACCATACAGCGGATCTGCTCGTCCAGCCGGTAAATGGGAAAAGTAACTTCCACTTTGAGTCATCCCGTTTTGAGCCGGGATGATCGCGATCGAACTCAATCTGGAATCTGAGGGCTAGAAAACCACGATTGGCTTTGTCGCACGCCCAATCAGGCATGGTGACCAAATGCGCCCTTTAAAAAGTTGCGGCGAAACTTACGCTGCCGGCACGTCCGTGATCTTACCTGCTCTTTGCCGACGACCGCTCGAGGATCCACTTGATGTCGCGGCTGTTGGGCGCCGGAAAGCCATTGTATTGAGACTGCTTTACAGGCAGACGCGTACTACTTTCGAGCCATTTCTTTATTTCTGCATGGCCATCGGCAAAACCAAAACCACACGCCCCATTGTGGTAACTGGCCGGGAGATCAACCCAGCTATTGGGATCCGTTACATTCATGATCGTCCAACCATCGTTGATGCTGTCGGGATGCTCATCCACAAACACCCATAGATTGGCGGGAGCCGGTTTCACAATGTCGGTCATTTTATTGTAAGACCACCACCCTACATACCAAGTGGAATCTCCCGCCTTGCTGCCGTAAGCCCCGCCTTCAATAAATCCATTCATGCCGACGCTGCGAACCCGGGGCACCAAGGATCCGAACATCTTGCAGTTGTAGATGTCAGCGGGGCATTTGTAGATGCCAACACTCTTGGTATAAGCACCGATTTTCGCTTTTATCAGGAAATTCACGTTAGTATTGTCCGGATGGTTGGCGTCGAATTTCAACCAGCCCGGCACCCAGCTCAAATTAAAGTCGGTCGTGCCACCGTTACCATTGGGAGGCAGCTTGTTCTGGTTGTCATCCGCGTACATGATCCAAGCCAACGTCAATTGTTTGTTATTCGACAAGCAGTAAATCCCTTGCGCTTTGGTTTTAGCCTTGCTCAACGCGGGTAGGAGCATCGCCGCAAGGATGGCAATGATGGCAATCACCACAAGCAGTTCAATGAGCGTGAAGCCGCCATAGGTGGGACGACAAAATCGGCTGGTTTTCATGTTGAGGTAATCATGCTTTCAAAATGCAAATAGTCAAGAATGCTAATCAGTTTTCGGTGGAGAAAGTTAAGTTCCGGCGAACAAGCCACGCCGTGAAAATCCAGGTTATTTTCAGGTTCTCCAAACGGCCACCACATTGCGTTACGCCCCAACCATTTCCGCGGCGGGCCAGTGAACCGTTCGGTTCAAAGCTGCCATCCGGCGCGATAATGGTGCGCAACGAAGTCTGATGCCGCCGGACAGTTTTTCGCCCGCATGCTCTTGGCATCCCACTCGATCTTGCAGCCGGCGCGATACGCCACATTCCCCAACAAGGCGGCTTCCGTGAGCGGACCGGAGTAGGAAAAATCGCTGGCGGCGGACCGGTTGGCCTTGATGGCGTTGAGCCAATCTTGGTGATGCTGGGTGAAGTCGCTGTTGATTGCGGTCGGCGCGGTGTAGTCGGCGAAATTCGGCTCGCGCAGGATGACATTCCGCGTGTAATCCGCCAGCAACATCCCTTTCGCGCCGATGAACAATACCCCGCTCTGCCATTTTTCTGCCAGGGTGGCGGGCAGCAGCCCAGGTTTTTTGCCCCCGTGATACCACGTGAGTTGGAGCGGGCCGTGCGCTCCCGCCGCCGCCGGATATTCATAGCGCACGATCAACCACGGCGGCGTGGAGTCCCGATGCACCGGCGGACCGTCCACTACTTGAACATTCAACGGGGCACGCAAGCCCAGCGCCCAGTATGGCAGGTCCAAGTAGTGGCAGCCAAAATCCGCGAGCGCTCCGCCGCCGAACGCCCACCAATTCCGCCAAGTGACCGGCAGATAATCCGGGTGATAGGGACGCGCGATCACCGGGCCGAGCCACAAGTCATAATGGAGACCCGCCGGCACGGGCGCGGTGCCGGTGGGTGCGTCCTTGCCGCCGTACGTGGCGTTGACCCACACATGAACTTCGTTCACCGGGCCGATCGCACTTTGCTGGATCAACTCCACCACCCGGTGATAATTCTCGCCCGAGTGGATCTGCGTGCCGATTTGCGTGATGAGCTTGTGCTTGCGTGCCAGTTCCGTGACGATGCGACATTCGGAAATCGTGCGTGTGAGCGGCTTCTCACAATAGACATGCCGGCCGCTGCGCAACGCCGCGGCCGTGGCCACGGCGTGGGTGTGATCCGGGGTGGCAATCACCACGGCGTCAATGTCCGGCTGGTCGAGCAGCCGTCGGAAATCGTGGTAGGTTTTCGCCGCCGGAAATTTTTCTTTCGCCGCGGCCAGATAGGAGTCGTCTACATCGCACAGGGCCACGATGTTTTCACTCGCGACATTTGACAGGTCGTATTGGCCTTGGTGCGCGACGCCGATGATTCCGAGGTTGAGCTTTTCATTCGCGGAAACTCTCCGCAGGGAAGTCCGGCAGCCGGTCAGCCAAATCCCGGCCGCCCCGAGCGCACTGTTTCGGATGAACTCGCGCCGTTTCACGCAAGCCCTTTGACTTTCCAACCGGAGCGATATTTGCGACGTAACAGCGCGTTGGCTTGCTTCACGTTCTTGACCTTGAGGTCCTTCGCATTCCACTCGAGGGTCGTGTTGGGGAAGTGGGAGGCAACGCCACCCAGCAGCACCGCTTCGGTCAGCGGCCCCGCGTAATCAAACCCGGCCGTGGTCCGGCCGTTGCCGAGCACGGCTTCGAGGAACAGCGTGTAGTGATTGCCATCCACCACTTTCGGCAGGGGAAATTCCGCATACTGCGCTTCCGGAAACAGCTTGGGCCGGGCGATGTGCGGGAGCAGCATCACGCCTTTGTCACCGATGATGATGGAGCCGCCATCGGGCAGTTTCTCCACCGGAACCAGTGCCTGCACCGCCGGGGGCGGGCGCTGATCGCCGTCGTACCAAGACACATTGATGGTCGGGCCGGCGGTGCGGGCCGTGCCCTGGAAGACGTAGTGGATGACGGAATTGATCGCCCAGTTCCATTTATTGGGAGCCGGGCCTTCGGAAAGGATGGACAGCGGCGTCGTCAGCTCCAACGCGCTGAACACGGGGTCAAAAATGTGGCAACCCATGTCCCCAAAAGTTCCCGTACCGAAGTCGAGCCGCTTGCGCCAGTTGGACGGATGATAATAGCCACCGCCGATGAACGGTCGCTTGGCCGCGTTGCCAACCCACATGTCCCAGCTAAATCCCGCCGGCACCGGATCCCCGCCGGGCGGCCGCGGTTGCATCTCGCCCCAGCTCTTGCCGACCCAAGCGTGGACTTCCTTGACCTTGCCAATGGCGCCATCTTGGATCAGCCGCACCGCGAGCCGGTATTCCGCCGTGGAATGGATTTGAATCCCCATCTGAGTCACGAGCTTGTGTTCGTGGGCATAGCGCGTCAATTGGCGCGTTTCGTAGATGTCGTGCGTCAGCGGCTTTTGCACATAAACGTGCCGACCCAGTTGCATTGCCGACATGGCGATCGCGGCGTGCATGTGGTCCGGCGTGGAGACGTTCACCGACGTCAGCTCTTTTTCCTTCTCGAGCAACACGCGCCAATCCTGATAAATCCGCGCGTTCGGAAACCGCTCCTTCCAAGCCGCCGTCTTCGAGACGTCCACGTCAGCGATGGCGACCAGCTTGAGGGCCGGGTGCCGGATGAACTGCTCCAAGTCCGCCGCGGCCTGGCCGCCCGCACCGATGGCCGCATGTAAAATCGTACTGTTCGGCGAAGCCGCGCGCAGGTTCCGCGCAAAGAAAGGGGCGGAAACGGCGGCGCCCGCCGCTGTCAGAACGGCGCGGCGCAGGAAGTCACGACGATTGAGCAAGGGGTTCATAAAGTTATTTGGCAGGAAGTTCGCGGACGTAAATATTCTTGAACCACAGCTTATCGCCGTGATTTTGCAGTTCGATCTGGCCGCTCGGAAAGATCGGAATGGATCGGTCCCAATAATTATCCAGCACGGTGTCGCGCGTCACGAGTTCGCCGTTGAGGAAGATGTGGGCACGCTCTCCCACCATGACAATGCGGAATTGATTCCACTGGCCAATGGGCCGGTCGGCCACCTTGAGCGGTTTGCTGGGATTTTTTTGGTTGTTGTAAAATGCGCCCGATCCGACTTCGCTGCCGTGCTTGGTGGGCTGGGTGAACGGATCCCAGATGGAGACCTGCGGTGAACCGCGCAGGTATATCCCGCTGTCCCCGTGTTCCGTGATTTTCCAATCCACGAGCAGCTCAAAATTCGCGTAGTCTTTGGTCGTACACAGGCTGCGCCCTTTGCCGTCGAATACAAACTCACCATTCGCCACACTCCAATGGGCGCGCATGTCCTCGTCCGCTTCCTTCTGCGCTTCGGTCTTTTGTTCCGGCGTGAGGGCGGCACGCTTGATGGGATTATCGTTGGGCCCTTTCAGCAACCCTTTCCAACCATCGAGGTTCTTCCCGTTGAACAAAGCGGTGAAACCTGCCGGCGCGGAATTATCCTTTTCCGTGCGTGGCAGTTCCTTGATGCGGAGGTTGCGGAACTCGAGGTAATCGCCGTGACCCAGAAAGCCGATATGTCCCCGCTCCCGGAATAAGCCGGGATGCGCGCGAATAATTTCCGGGTCGGTAACATCGTTGAGGTTGGCGTCCACGACAGTTTTGCCGTTCACGACGACTTTGATGTGGCGACCCTGGGCTGTGATTTCCTCAGTGTTCCACTCGCCGGGCGGTTTGAGCGCCCCACGTTTGGCAGCCACAACGCCATAAATGGAGCCGTGATATTGTTCCGCGCGCAGCTTACCCCATTTGCCCCGATCAGCGGCGACATCCTCAAGAATCTGAATCTCCATGCCCAGGAAGGCAGCGTCGCCGCCAAGCGGCGCGCGAATGCCGAGGCCGTTGTTCGAGCCGTCCTCCAGTTTGAACTCAAAACGCAGGATGAAGTCGTCGAATTCCTTGTCCGTCATGAGGTTTCCCCCGCGGCCCTTCCCGCAGTAAATGACCCCGTTGGTCACGCCGTAGCCTGAGCCCTCTTTGGGCGTCCATCCGTTCAAGGTTTTCCCATCAAACAGGGGAACGAATCCCGCCTCGTGCTGGGCGGTAACGCACGAAGTGAGGGCGGTCGCCACGAGCGCGGCGAGCGGGAAAAGTTTTACTCGACGGAAAAGGGCAGTAACTCCGACGGGGTGTTTTTTCATTTTGGTTTTGGTGACTTGATGTTTAGGCAAGCGAGGATTTGCCAATTCACAAAACCTGTCAAGCCGGCGTTTGGCTGCGTCAACATTTCCAGATGCTTTCCCGGTCTCAAAACCCTACCCTCCGCCAATATGAATCGCCTGCTCTTCATCGTGGCGTTGCTCCTCGTCCAGCCGGTCTTCGCCGTTACGGAGTTCTTTGTCGCCCCTAACGGCCGGGACATCAATACCGGCACGAAGGCAAAACCTTTCGCCACGTTGGAGCGCGCGCGCGACGCGATTCGCCTGCTCAAAGTGGAGGACCGTGCATCCAAAGGCGGGGTTACGGTCTTTCTGCGCGGCGGCGACTAC
Organism: Verrucomicrobiota bacterium; assembly: GCA_031406395.1. GTDB lineage: Bacteria > Verrucomicrobiota > Verrucomicrobiia > Limisphaerales > JADLHS01 > JADLHS01. Next base: position 6,702 of record JANOHH010000146.1, read on the forward strand.
GTGCGCACCAACGCCCTCGAACTCTGTGCCGCCGACTCCGGCACCGCGGACTCGCCCCTCGTCTGGCGCGCTTACAAAAATGAAAATGTCCGCCTGCTGGGTGGGCGCACATTGACCGGCTTCACGCCCGTCTCCGATGCAACGGTGCGCGCGCGACTCGACGAGCCCGCGCGTGGGCACATCCTGCAGTTGAATCTCCGCGCGCTCGGCATCACGGATTTCGGGGAGATGAAATCCCGCGGGTTTAGCCGGGCGGCGGTGCCGGCGCATTGTGAGTTGTTCTTTGATCACCGGCCGATGACGCTCGCCCGCTGGCCGAACGCAGGGGAGTTCGCAAAGATCGCGGGCTATCCCGCCACGTCCGATCAGGTGGATGAGCACGGCGGCAACGTCGGCCAATTACCGGGCGGCTTTCACTACGTCGGCGACCGGCCGGGGCGCTGGCAGGATCTCAGCGATCTCTGGGTGCATGGCTATTGGTCTTACGATTGGGCCAACTCGTACGAGCAGGTGGCTTCGCTCGACGTCGCACAACGGCTGGTCAAAACGACATCGCCTCACGGCCTCTACGGCTTCCGCAAAAACCAGCGGTTCTATTTTCTCAATGTCCTCGAAGAACTCGATCAGCCGGGCGAGTGGTTTCTCGAGCGCAAGACCGGCCTGCTTTATTTCTGGCCGCCGGAAAGTGGCGCGCGGGAAATCGTCCTCTCCCTGCTCGACCAACCGCTACTCAAGCTCCAGGACGTTTCACAGGTGACCTTTCGCGGTCTGATTCTCGAAGCTACCCGCGGCAACGCCGTCGAGATTCGTGGGGGCGTGAACAATCGCATCGCGGGTTGCCTCATCCGCAATGCCGGCAACACCGGCGTGGTGATTGAGAGCGGCACCGGTCACGCCGTGGTGAGTTGCGACGTGTCGGACACCGGTGACGGCGGGGTGTCCTTGACCGGAGGCGACCGTCAGACGCTCACGCCGGGCGGGCATTTCGTGGAGAACTGCCACTTCCAGCGCCTCGGGCGTTGGTCCAAATGCTACGTGCCGGCGGTGGCCATGACCGGTGTCGGTCTGCGCGCTTCCCACAATCTCATCCAGGACCACCCGCACTGTGCAATTCTTTACTGGGGTAACGATCATCGGATGGAGTTCAACGAGATTCATCATATTGCGCTCGAGACCGGCGATGTCGGCGCGATCTATACCGGCCGCGACTACACCTTTCGCGGGAATAAAATCCGCCACAATTTCATTCACCACACCGGCGGCGTGGGCATGGGCTCGATGGGCGTTTACATGGACGACTGCGTGAGTGGCACGGAAGTGTTCGGCAACATTTTCTACAAGGTGCACTGGGCCATGTTCATCGGCGGCGGGCGCGATCATCGCGTGGCGAACAATCTGTTCGTGGACTGCGACCCCGCGGTACGCGCGGACGGTCGTGGCCTTGACCAGTCCCCGGTCTGGCACAACATGGTGGACGACACGATGCGGCAGCGGCTCGCCGAAGTGCCGCTGGTGTTGTATCGCCAGCGCTATCCGGAGATGAAGTCCCTCGACCGTTACTACGGCCCGCCCGAAGGCCCGGCGATCACGGGTGAGGCTTTCAAAGGCGTGCCACCGGACGACAACCTGATCGAGCGCAACGTTTGCGTCGGCAAATGGCTGGATATCGGCTGGCACGCCACCGGGAGTACGCTGCGACTCGAAGGCAATCTCACCAACGCCGCCCCAAGTCTCGCCTCCTTGCCCAACGATCAGTCGTCGGCGAAGGATTTCACGTTGAGAAAAGATTCGCCGGCCTGGGCGCTGGGCTTCCAACGCATTCCCGTCGAGCAGATCGGCCTGCGGGAAGATGAATTGCGACACGGGTTGAACCGCCTTTCCACTGCTGCCACGCCATAATATTAAACACGCATGGCGGCCGCCCCGCGCCATGACGTGAAAGTTTGCGCGGGAGATTCAACTCGCAGTCCGCGGGGCATGGCGCGTTGCTACCTGGGTAAAGAAGGTGTAAGCCGCCTGTCACCGGTTCCTGGGCTCCGCGCTCATTGCGATCTTCTGTTCAACCCGAAAACTGAAGTCCGATTACAGAAGGCAGAGAAGCGAGCAAAACCGGAAGGGGTTGCGCCTTACGCCGGCGTAAATTTCTCCCAAAGTGGCTCCGACTCGAGAGCTTTTTCTCTTCGCTACCTTGGCTGCCTTCTGTGAATTCTATTTCGGATTTCCGGTTCAAATGATTTGTTCCGGGTGAAGTCCGAGCGTGCGAGCGTGGGCCGGACTTCGCCGTCAAAGGCCGCTCTTAGCTTTTTCAAGTTCGCTGATCGTCTCGCGCAGGAGCTTTGAGAGCCGGTGCTTGGCCAGATAAACCCGCGCGACGTTCGTGCCGAGCAGGCGCGCCACTTCGGTCACCGGCATCCGGCGCAGCACATAAAGGTCGAACATCTGGAATTGATCCGGACTGACGCGCGGCTTCAGCCGCTCGATGGCTCGCGCCAGCACGACCCTTTCCCATTCCTCATTCCAGACGGCTTCCAACTCCGGCGCCTTGCCGCCGGTCAGTTCATCCAGCGTGGCCAATGCGTTGGCATCGTCGAGCGATTCAATCGGCTGCGCGCCGGGAATGCGTTTCCGAAGCTGATCAATGATCCGCCAGCGCGTCAGTCGCAGCATCCAGGTTTTGAACGAGCAGACTTTGGGATCGTAACGGAATTTCGGCAAATGCCGCGCGACCGAGATGACCGTCTCCTGCACCACCTCCTGCGCCTCGATCTCAGTGAGACCGGCCTTGCGCGCGACGCCGTGGATGAGCCGCCAGTAAGTGTCGAAAAACCGTTGCCAACTCGGCTGATCCTCCACATCGCGCAGCCGGTCGAGCAGACTCGCGCGTGTGGCGATGGAAGCGTCGTCGTTCTGGTTCATGAGCAGTTACCCGGATGCTACCGCAAATGCGGCCAGGCATCCACCCATACTAACGGCTGATACCAGCGGATCTTTCACGGAAAGCCCGATTACCCCGAACTCCGAAATAGCTCTTTGGACTATGAAGCTAGGGACAGCGCGCTGCGCTGTCCCCGACCGCGTTCAGCGGTCGGAAAGAACTGTGCAAAGCTAGGGTGCATGATTATTCGTTCCGCGCCTGTTACGGCGCGGGGACGGCGCAGCGTGCCCGTCTCTACCAACAGCGGAGTTCGGAATTAACAAAATAATTTTCTCACCCGTGAAAGATTCAGCCAAACCGCCCGTTTGTATGGAGGAAGGCGGACGTTGGTTTGGATGAGCCGATGTCAGAGCTTGGCCGGAAAAAACCGTGTGCCCGCCAAGCTCCGCTGAGAAACGCACGGTGCAAAACACAACCATGAAAACAAGAATCAACCTCCTCGCCGCCGGGATTTTCTTAGCTACCCTTGGTCACGTCTTTAGCCAGCCCAACTTCATCAAGCAGCCAACGAGCCAATCCGTGAGTCTTGGCGTCAACGTCCAATTCGTGTCATTGGCCACAAGCACTAATCCTCCAACCACCTATCACTGGCGGTTGGCAGCAACAAATCTCGCGGCGGAGACCAAAGCGAATTTAAGCCGGACGAACATCCAACTCCCTGACGCGGGCGATTATGATGTGGTGGCGACCGACAGTTTTGGTATTTCGGCCACCGGCCTCGTCGGTCAGTCGGGCACAACAGCTTTCACGGACACCAACGCCGTCGGTGCTGGCACCTTCTTCTACCGCGTGGGCGTATTGCCATGAAGCCTTTGAGTTTAACCGGTACGGATCGCACGGACATCCGCGAAACAGTCTTGTTATTTTGCACTGATGGCCTGTTGGCGCCGTGGAGGTTCAATCCGGCATACCCCTCGCGCAGCGCATGGGCTTCATTCATCACGCGGAAACGAAAGGCAAGAACCATGAACACGCACCACAAGTTATGTCCAGGCCGGTCGAAAAAACGTCTGCTCGTAGTTTGGCTGCTCCTCTCAAGCTTGTTTCTGTCCGCGGACTGGATGCGCGCGGAGACGGGCGTGCAAGCCTGGGTGCAGCGCTACAACCAGGTCACTGACTCCACTGACGGGACAAGAAAGCTGGTCACCGACCACGCCGGCAACGTCATCGTGGCGGGTTACACAGATGACAGAATCACCGGTCCAGATATGCTAGTCATCAAGTATTCGGGCGCGGGCGTGCCGCTGTGGACCAACCGGTACAACGGACCGGGGAACGGCTCTGACGTGGCCAACGCCGTGGCGGTGGAAGGCCTAGGCAACGTGTTTGTGACCGGGTCTTCGTATGGCAGCGGGATTGGTTCCGATTATACAACGATTGCCTATTCGGGCGGTGGCGTGGCGTTTTGGACCAACCGCTACAACGGGCCGCACAACCTCCATGACTCCGCTAACGCCGTGGCGGTGGACGCCAGCGGCAACGTGTTCGTGACCGGATCCTCAGGGGCAGGGGGTTATTATGGTTCCTTAGCTGACTACACGACGATTGCGTATTCGGGCGCGGGCCTGCCGTTGTGGACCAACCGTTACAACGGGCCGGACAACCGCAATGACTCCGCCAGTGCCGTGGCAGTGGATGGCAGCGGCAACGTGTTCGTAACCGGGTATTCGTATGACGACGGCAGTGGTGCCGATTACGCGACGATTGCCTATTCGGGCGCGGGCGTGCCGTTGTGGACCAACCGTTACAACGGGCTAGCGAACAACGGGCCAGCGAACGAAGGTGACTTCGCCAGCGCCGTGGCGGTGGACGCCAGCGGCAACGTATTCGTGACCGGGTATTCGTATGACAGCGGGGGAGTAAATGCTGACTACGCGACGGTGGCGTATTCG
>JANOHH010000165.1:0-6674 GCA_031406395.1 Verrucomicrobiota bacterium
GGTGAACAACGCGGGGCGGCGGTTGCCGACTTCGACCACGATGGACGAGTTGATTTATGCGTCAGCCAGAACGGCGCCGCCGTAAGGTTGTTCAAGAACACGGGCGGTCGCCCCGGCGTTCGCGTTCGACTTCAAGGCCCACCGGCGAATCCGACTGGGGTCGGAGCGCAGGTTCGCTGCACTCACATCCACACGCTCAAAGAAATTCATGCCGGATCGGGTTACTGGTCGCAAGACTCCGCGGTCTTGGTTTTCCCATCGTCACCAACCGTCTCCGAGATCTCCGTTCGTTGGCCGGGCGGTAAAACAACCGTTGGCAGCCTGAGGCCCGGAGATCGGGAGATCGTCATGAGATTTCCCGACCCGGAAAGGAAATGAGATCTGGGTGATTACGGCCAGTCCCCATCCGGTCATTGGGCCGGTGAAAACTTTCCGCTTTCCAACATTTCCTCCGGCACTATGGTATGAACTCATGCCAAGAAATTTCATGGTCAGGCGGCCGGGGGCGATACCGCTTCGAACACCTTCGACCGACGTTGCGCTGGTTTGCGGTCCGGCTGCCTGGTCATCGGCGACCTCGTCCGCCCAGCCGCCAAGTCTGATAATTTTTGGGTCGGTGGGTCGGAAGTGAACTTGATTATGAACCTCCAGCCACTCCCGGGATGGTCGGTCGCAATCGTCGTGTTCATCTGGCTGGTGGCCGGTGCCTCGCTGGCGCAGGAACCGGATCGCGGCGCCCTGACTGTGAAAATTCTCCAGCAGCGAAAGGAATATCAGCGGACGAATTCCCAGGGGCTAAAAGCCTTTCATGATTTCAAGTTTGAGGACGGCTATGCGCCGAGTCAGATCACCTTCACCAATCGCGTGGTGGATGATGCCGCCAAGGATTGGAAACCGGCTCACTATGATCATGGCAATGCCGTGGCGGTTGCGGATGTGGACGGGGACGGCCGGCTGGATTTCTATTTCACCACCCAGCTCGGTGAAAACCAATTGTGGCGTAATCTCGGGCGCGGCAAGTTCGAGAATATTACAGCCAAAGCCGGAGTGGCGCTGAAAGATTCCATTTCTGTGGGCGCCTCCTTTGCCGACATCGACAATGATGGTGACCCGGATCTGTTCGTCACCACCGTGCGGCACGGGAATCATTTGTTTGAAAACTTGGGTGGCGGGAAATTCCAGGAAATCACCGGAGCGGCTGGCCTCAATTACTCCGGCCACTCCTCGGCGGCCGTGTTTTTTGATTTTGATCAGGATGGCTTCCTCGATTTGCTCGTTTGCAACGTGGGCGTGTTCACCGCCAACGAACGAGGCCGGGAAGGTTTCTACATGGCGCTGACCAACGCTTTTTCGGGACATCTGTTCCCGGAACGCACCGAACCCAGCATTCTGTACAAGAACCTGGGGGGCCATCGTTTCCAGGAGGTAACCAAGGAAATGAATTTGGCTTTTACCGGCTGGAGCGGGGAAGCAACGACCGTGGATCTGAATGGTGACGGCTACCCGGATGTCTACTTCACGAACATGCAAGGGGACGACCACTACTTTGAAAATCAAAAGGGCAAAGGTTTCGTGGAAAAAACGGCCCAGCACTTCCCGAAGACCCCTTGGGGGGCCATGCAGGCGAAATTCTTTGACTTCAACAATGACGGGCGGATGGACCTTTCCGTGGTGGACATGCACAGCGACATGAACGAGCTCCAGATGAAGCTGGCTGGGAAGATGAATCCCAAGATCGAGAAAGCAAAAAGCGAAGCCTGGTGTACCGCCCAGTACGATGAAACCTTCCTGCAAAACTCGGCCAATAACATTTTCGGGAACGCCTTTTATGTAAACCTGGGCGACGGTAAGTTCGAGGAACGATCCGACGCCTTGGGAACGGAGACCTATTGGCCCTGGGGTATGAGCGTCGGCGATTTCAACGCCGACGGTTATCAGGATATTTTTGTCGCCGCCGGCATGGGTTTTCCTTTCCGCTATGCGATCAACTCCCTACTATTAAACCAGGATGGCAAGAAATTCTACGACAGTGAATTCATCCTGGGCCTCGAACCAAGACCATCCGGCGAGGTGGAAATCGATTACTTTACCTTGGATTGTTCTGGTGCGGATAAGGAACACCGGCTGGCCCAAGGCAAGACCGGTCTGGTCAATTTTAAGGGGACCGTCAGCACTCGTTCTTCCGTCAGCTTCGATTTGGATGAGGACGGTGACTTGGACCTGGTCACGTTGGAATGGAATTATCACCCGCAGGTGCTCCTCAGCAACCTGAGCGCAAAGAAGGCCATCCGCTATTTGAAAATAAAGCTCGTCGGAACCAGGACCAATCGTGATGGCACCGGGGCTTTCGTGAAGGTCCATGCCGGCGGTAAAATCTATACGCAATATGCTGATGGCAAGTCGGGCTACCTCGCCCAAAGTGTCATGCCTCTTTACTTTGGGTTGGGAGAAGCGACCCAGGTGGAAAAAGTTGAGGTCCTGTGGCCATCGAGTCTGACGCAGACCATCACTCAGGGGGTGGAGCTGAACAAACTATTAACCATCCGGGAAAAATAAGATTGAGGAACAGCACGCTCAGAAATTTTGTTGCACCATGAGCAGGCGGCTAGGATTACACGCGCTGCGGCTGATCCTTGTAGGCTGGGTGGTGCCGCACCTGGCGTTGGCCTTGGATTGGAAGCAGCGCGAAAATTATCGCCTCGCTGCGCTTACGATTCCCTCGACTGGTAAGACCGGATTCAGCCTGATCACCAACCAAACTCAGGGCATATTTTTCACCAACACCCTTTCGATGGCCCGTGCCAAAGTTAACAACAACCTCTTGAACGGTGCGGGCGTGGCGGCAGGAGACTTCGATGGGGACGGCTGGTGTGACTTGTACTTCTGTAATCTCGATGGCACAAATGCCCTCTTGCGAAATCTCGGCAACTGGCAATTCCAAGACATGACGCTCGCGAGCGGCACAGCTTGTCCTGGACAGGCCAGCACAGGCGCGACGTTTGCGGACTTGAATGGCGATGGGCTTTTGGATTTGCTGGTTTCCTCGTGCGGTGGCCCGGTGACTTGCTTCCTTAACCTGGGTGGCGGTAGTTTTACAAACTTTACCAGTTCCAGTGGCATTACGGCCGGCAATGGGGCCACGTCGTTGACCCTGGCTGATATAGATAGGGATGGCGACCTCGATCTCTACGTGGCGAACTATGCCAAGCTGTCGCTACTGCGTAGTGGCGGGGCCATTGCCATGCGTCAGGTCAACGGTCGCCCGGTTGTCACCGGGCCCGGCTCCGAGCGCATCCGCATCGTGGATGGCAAACTCGTGGAGTTGGGCGAGCCCGATATCCTCTACCTGAATGACGGTAAGGGGCACTTCATGCCCGTTTCCTGGACCAACGGTGCTTTCCAGGATGAAACGGGTCAGCCCTTGCAAGAAGCTCCGCAGGAACTGGGATTGTCCGCGATGTTTCGGGACATCAACGGCGATGGCGCGCCGGACCTTTACGTTTGTAATGACTATGAAGCTCCTGATCGTATCTGGATGAACAATGGCAAGGGCCAATTCCGCGCTCTGCCCAAAGCGGCTTTGCGAAGTGGCAGCCGTTTTTCCATGAGCGTGGATTTTGCGGATATCAATCGCGATGGTCATGATGACTTTATTGTTACGGACATGCTCAGCCGTATTCACCGCTTGAGAACCACTCAAATGGGAGTGCTCGAGCCCGAACGGCGTCAACCCGGGCAAAGCGACGACCGACCGCAAATTCGGAGGAATACACTATTTCTGAACCGAGGGGACGGGGGCTTCACTGAAATTGCCAATTATGGCGGAGTGGACGAGTCGGATTGGACCTGGTGTGTTGCCTTTATGGATGTGGATCTCGACGGTTACGAGGACCTGTTGGTTGCGAACGGTCATGCCTTCGACATTCAGGATTTTGACGCGACGGAGCGGATCCAGCGACAGGGCCGTCCCCGATCGGCCGAGGCGGCGCGGGAACATTTGCTCCAGTTCCCGCCGTTGCACACGCCCAATTACGCCTTCTGCAACCAGGGCAACCTCACCTTTGCCGAAACGGGAGCCGAATGGGGTTTCGATTCCAAACGGGTGTCCCATGGCATGGTGCTGGCGGACCTGGATAACGACGGCGATTTGGACGTGGTCGTTAATTGCCTCAATGCGCCGCCGCTGCTCTACCGCAATACCTCCGACCGGCCTCGCCTCGCAGTTCGGCTGAAAGGAAACTCCCCGAATACGAAAGGCATCGGGGCGAGCATCCAAGTAACGGGCTTTGGACCGCCCCAAACCCAGCAAATCCTTGCCGGCGGCCGCTACCTTTCCAGTGACGAACCCGTGCGCGTATTTGCCGCCGGTTCCATTACGAATGAACTGACCGTCGAAGTCACGTGGCGTTCGGGACTGCGAACCCTGGTGTCTTCGGTATCCCCAAACAGCTATCTGGAGGTGGAAGAAAAAGCCGCCGCGCCGACGCCGACGCCCAACCAAGTCAGCCCACCTGCACTGTTTGCAGATTTCAGTGCCTTGCTCGAACACCGTCATCACGAGAATACATTTGAGGAGTTCAGTCGTCAGCCGCTGCTCCCCAAAATGCTGTCCCAACTTGGTCCTGGTCTGGCTTGGTACGATTTCGATGGGGATGGTCACGACGACTTGATCATCGGTAGCGGCCAAGGTGGTCGTCTGGCGGTTTACCGGAACCAAGGGAACGGAACTTTCGCATTGGTCGCCGATGAGGTGCTGAACCGCAAAGCGACACGAGATCAAACTTCGGTTCTGGGCTGGAGTTCAACTCCCGGCCACCGCGGACTCTTGATTGGCCTCTCGAATTACGAAGATGCCCAGTCCAACGCGCCAGCCGTATTGAGCTTGGATTGGAACCCGGGCCAACCTATGACCTTAACCACTCTAGCAGGAAACTCATCTTCCACCGGCCCCCTGGCTGTGGCCGATGTGGATGGCGACGGAGACCTGGATTTGTTTATCGGCGGACGAGTGATTCCCGGACGTTATCCGGAGGCCGCCTCCTCCCGCCTGATGCGCAATGAACATGGGCAACTCCGTGAGGATCCGGCCGACCACCAGCTCTTTGCCAACGTCGGGCTCGTCAGCAGCGCGGTTTTCAGTGATCTGGATGGTGATGGATTTTCGGAATTGATTCTGGCCGTCGAGTGGCGGCCGATCCGCGTTTTCAAAAATGACCGCGGCCATTTTCATGAGATCACCAACGATCTAGGCTTGGACCAATATGTCGGATGGTGGAACGGCGTCGCCACGGGCGACTTTGATGGGGACGGCAGGATGGATATGGTTGCGGCCAACTGGGGCTTGAACAGCTTCTACCACGCATCGCCGCAACAGCCCTTGCAGCTGGCCTACGGGGACTTCGACCCGGACGGCTTCCTGGATTTGTTGGAAACGGAATACGATGGAAACCGTATCGTTCCCCGCCGGGACCTGTTCGTCTTGGGCGCCGTGTTCCCTTCCTTGCGCGATCATTTTCCGACGCACCACATTTTCGGTGAGGCAACGTTATCTCAAATCCTTGCAGCCATGCATTGGCAGACCAAAACCGTCCAGGCCAACACCTTGAGTTCGATGATTTTTTTGAATCGTGGCACCAATTTTCAAGCGGCCCCGCTGCCGGCGAAAGCCCAATTTGCGCCGGCCTTTGCGCCTTGTATCGCCGACTTCGATGGCGATGGTCGCCTGGATCTTTTTCTGAGCCAGAATTGGTTTGCCCTCGCTCCCGACACCCCGCGGCTCGATGGCGGTCAGGGATTACTTCTCAAAGGCAATGGCCGAGGCGGATTCAAGACCCTGTCCGCCCAGGAGTCCGGCCTGATGATTAATGGTGAACAACGCGGCGCCGCCTGCGCGGATTTTGATGAAGACGGGCGCATGGACCTCGCGGTCACCCAAAATGGCGCCGAAACCCGCCTGTTCCACAACGAGCGCGCAGATCCGGGACTCCGGGTTCGCTTGACCGGTCCGCCCGGAAATCCGAACGCCATCGGGGCTCAACTCCGGCTGAAAGTCGGTGACAATTTCGGCCCCGCGATTGAGATTCAAGCTGGCTCCGGCTACTGGTCGCAGAACAGTTCCGTCGCAATTCTGCCGGCGGTCAAATCCGCTGCAACAATCGAGGCAACCTGGCCGGGCGGGAAAGTTACCCGCACGCCGGTTTCTGCTGGTTTGAATGCGGTGGCGATTCCCATTGCTGAGAAAGAGTAGATCCATTCTGATTTCCCAGTCCGGTCGGGGCCGAGAGGATTTTCCGGGCAAGTCCTTGTGGCGTTCCCAGTGAGTTTTTCCAAGCCAGCTCGTGGTTGCCAGCAACCCAGCCGAGCTGGCAATGACCTCCTCCATAAAAAACGAGACCGGGGTTGCCCCCGGTCTCGCTTGAAACGTCGATCAGTTATTTGGCTTACGGCCCAACGCGATAGAATTTAATCGGGGCGGCGCCAACATTGATTATGTACGGGCTGGGAGGATTGCCCGGCACTAGACCCCAATTTACGAGGTCGATGGATTCATAGAGTCTCCCCAATCCGGTCCAGCTAAGCGTCAATTCCCCGGTCGTTGAATTGTAGACCGCCGGATTGAAGTTGGGCGCTGGCACCGCTGCAAAGGTCGAGAGGAAGGTCCCGGGGATAGGCAG
>JANOHH010000185.1:0-1732 GCA_031406395.1 Verrucomicrobiota bacterium
CCGTTTATTTCCAGATCACCGGTACGTTGCTTCAGCTTAAGGCCGGTACGCTGCTCGATTTTGAATCCAAGACCAACTACACCATCACCATCAATGTGGACGACTTATCGGTTGGCACGACGCCAGACGCAACGAACTTCTACACACTGGCGATCACCGACGTGGTCAATGAAACCCCAGCGACTTCGCTCAACAACCTGATCATCTCCGAAGTGGCCCCATGGGCGAGTGGCAACAGTCCGATCGCCGCCGATTGGTTTGAAGTCTCCAACACCGGCACCAATATCGTTGACATCACGGGTTGGAAAATAGATGACAGCTCCGCCGCGCTGTCTTCAGCCGCCGCCCTGAACGGCGTCACCAGCATCGCCCCAGGCGAATCAGTCATCTTCATCGAGACCGCCAATCTCGTCACGGCCAAGGCGGCGTTCTTGAACACTTGGTTCGGCGCGAACTTCCCGACCAACCTCCAGATTGGCAACTACACCGGTTCCGGACTCGGCTTGAGCACGGGCGGCGACGCGGTCAACCTCTTCGACACCAACGGCACGATCCAAGTGCGTGTGGCCTTCGGCGCAGCTTCGGCGGCCCCTCGATTTGCGACCTTTGACAATGCAGCCGGCATCAACGGCATAACGTGAACCTCACTCGCCTGAGTGTGCCCCGAGTCTATGGCGGCTTTATTGCCGCGAGCGACTACAATGAAAGCGGTTCCCCCGGCAGCATCGGCGGCATTATTATTTCTGAGGTGGCTCCTTGGTCCAGCGGCAACAGTCCCGTGGCCGCCGACTGGTTCGAAGTCATCAACACGTCGGCTAACCCAATTGATATCACCGGCTGGAAGATTGATGACGACAGCAAATCATTTGCTTCGGCAGCAACCTTGAACGGCATCACTAACATTGCCCCCGGCGAAGCAGTGATCTTCATCGACACCGCCACCCTAGCCACCAAGTCACCCCTGTTCCTCTCGAACTGGTTCGGAGCTAACCCGCCGCCCGGCCTTCAGATCGGTAGCTACACCGGAGCCGGTGGCCTTAGCACCGGAGGCGATCAGGTCAATCTGTTCGATGGCATCGGGACTCCTCGCGCCAGCGTTGTGTTCGGTAGTTCACCCGCCAGCGCGCCGCTTGGGACCTTTGACAATTCCTTCGGTCTGAACAACACAACCATCTCGCAGCTGGGTATCGTCGGCGTCCACAGCGCCTTTGTAGCGGTAAACAGCACCAATGAAATCGGTTCTCCCGGAACGGGTGGCAAGATTGTCATTTCGGAGGTTGCTCCCTGGTCCAGCGGCAGCAGTTCCGTGGGTGCTGATTGGTTCGAATTGTCTAATACGGGTTCGACGCCGTTGGATATCACGGGTTGGAAGATGGACGACAATTCTCAATCTCCCGCCGGTGCCGTGGCCCTCGTTGGCATCACCAACCTTGCCCCCGGCGAATCCGTCATTTTCATCGAATCCACCAACCAAGCGAACGCCCAAACAACTTTCCGGTCGAACTGGTTTGGCGCGACGCTGCCTGCCGGACTACAGATCGGTAACTACACCGGGTCGGGCGTCGGTTTGGGTACTGGCGGAGATGCGGTGAACATTTACAACAGTAACAATGGGCTGCAGGCCAGTGTTTCCTTTGGCACCTCGCCGGTTGGACCATTCGCAACCTTCGACAACGGGCTTGGATTGAACAATACGAACATCACCCAATTGAGCGCCGTCGGTATCAACGGT
>JANOHH010000233.1:0-1585 GCA_031406395.1 Verrucomicrobiota bacterium
TCGCCAACCTGCTTGATAACGCCATAAAATACACGCCGGAAGGCGGCAGCGTGACCATCACCGTGCGCGACGATTCAGAGCAGGCCGTCGCGATTTTCCAAGACACTGGCATGGGCATTCCCGCCGAGGAACAGGAAAAGATTTGGGCCCGCCTCTATCGCGGCGACAAAAGCCGTTCACAACGCGGCCTCGGCCTGGGTCTGAGTCTGGTGAAAGCTGTGGTCGAAGCACACGGCGGCAAAGTCACGGTTTCAAGCCAGGCGAATGAAGGTGCAGAGTTTGTGGTAAAACTCCCAAAGTAACTTCCGGCGGTCCCGTGAAGCCACGGACCTTGGATTTGAAAGTTAGTTGAACAATCTCCCTCATCCCGGACTTCTCCCCAAGGAGAAGGAGAAATGTTCTCCGGTGCACTGAAAATTCGTGCGGCTGGATTTGTCGATCGATCATCCGCAAAATCAGTGACGAACAACGCTTGTTCCCTCTCCCCGGGGGAGAGGGTCAGGGTGAGGGCGGGCTAAAATTCTAACTTCATTCTTTCGATTGGCGTGGGAGGGGGCTTGACCTGATTACAGCCTCTTGATTTCTCCTCGGCCCTTCCGACCCGCTTCGCAACCTTTCAGAAGTGTAATGCTCCCGTAAGTGCCCCGTAAGCGGCGCATGGTCTGTTATTGCGTGAACGAGAGCCACCGTGTGAAGGCTCTCACAAAAAAGTAACAACCGATCAAAAGCTATGAGTAATTCAAATTGGAACAAACAAGTCGCCCCCCACCCCAGCGGGACGGAAAGCCACGGCGCGTTCGCCACCGTCTCGACGGCCCCGGCCACGGAAACCGAACTGGAAGCCATCCGCTATCGCGGTACGCCGCTGCCCCGAACGGCGCCGCCGGTCGTGCCCCAACACAATTACGCCAGCCCCGGCGCCGTGGGCGGCCACAACGAACGCATTCAGACCATCAATGAAGCTGTGCGTCAGAACTCCGCGTGGGTGGCGCCACTGCGCCAAGAGATTGCCCGCGTGCTCGTGGGCCAGAAGAATCTGGTCGACCGGTTGCTGGTCGGCCTCGTCACCAATGGCCACATTCTGCTCGAAGGCGTGCCGGGGTTGGCCAAGACGCTTTCACTCAAGACGCTTGCCGCCGCCACGCAGTTGAAGTTCCAGCGGCTGCAATTCACGCCGGACATGCTGCCCGCCGACATCGTCGGCACGTTGATTTACAATCCGCGCGACGGCAGTTTCCACACGAAGCACGGTCCCATTTTCAGCAATTTCATCCTCGCCGACGAAATCAATCGCGCACCCGCCAAAGTGCAGAGCGCGCTGCTGGAAGCGATGCAGGAACGCCAGGTTACCCTCGGCGATAACACCTATGAACTGCCGCAGCCGTTCCTCGTGATGGCGACGCAGAATCCGCTCGAACAGGAAGGGACTTATCCGCTGCCCGAAGCGCAGGTTGACCGCTTCATGCTCAAGCTCAAGATCGGCTATCCGACGCGCGCCGAGGAACGGCAGATTCTCGAAGTGATGGCGAAAACAAGCGGCACGCCCACGTGCAGCGCCGTCGTCACGCCGGCGCAAATCCTCAAG
>JANOHH010000237.1:0-6899 GCA_031406395.1 Verrucomicrobiota bacterium
AGCCTCGAAGATTCTCCTTCAATTTGCCACGCACACTTACAACGCCTACAACAACTGGGGTGGCTTCAGCCTTTACGCCTACCACGGGCGGGGCGGCAGCCAGGGTCATCGCGTTTCGTATGAACGTCCGCCCTTGAGCCAGTTCAGCAATTGGGAGCAACCGTTCGTCGAGTGGGCGGAACGTAACGGCTTCACGTTCGATTACGCGGCCAACGGCGATTTGGAGTCGCATCCGGAGATGCTGAAAGCCTATCGCCTGGTGCTGAGTGTGGGGCACGACGAATATTGGTCCGCCCCCATGCGCGACAACCTCGAGAAGTTCATCCGTGACGGCGGCAACGTGGCGTTCTTCAGCGGCAACACCTGTTGCTGGCAGGTGCGGAGCGAGGATGGCGGTCAGGCGCTCACGTGCTGGAAACAGAATTTTCACTCCGACCCTATCTATGCCGCGCGCGAGAACAACGCGACCTTGTCCTCGCTCTGGAGTCATTACCTCGTGAAGCGACCGGAGAATCAGCTCACCGGCGTTGGCTTTCTCTGGGGCGGCTATCACAAGAGTCACGGCCAACTCATGTTCGGCAGCGGCGCCTACACCGTCCATCGGCCGGAGCACTGGCTTTTCACCGGCACTGCGCTGAAGCGCGACGATGAGTTCGGCGGCAAGGACACCATCGTCGGCTACGAGTGCGACGGCTGCGAATTGGCGTGGAAAGATGGGCTGCCCTCACCCACGCACCGGGACGGCACCCCGGACACATTTGAAGTGCTCGGCACCGCGCCCGCGCAATGGCATCCGGACGATTGCCAATGGTATGATCAATGGGAGAATGGGCGCAAAGGCCATGCGGTGATGGGAGTTTACACCCGCGGCGGCACGGTCTTTACCTCCGGCAGCACCGATTGGGCGCACGGCCTGCGCGGCGGCGATGCCACAGTGGATCGTATCACCCGCAACGTGCTGGAGAAATTGGGGAAATGAGAACGCGGCCGCCATCGCGTTTCTGGCTCGTCCTGCTTGGCGCAGTATTGACACTCCCCGGTTCGGTCGCCGCGCAGCCGGGCAGACCAGGCACATTGCTCCACGACTTCGACCACGATGGCACGAACGAGCGGTTGACCAGCCGTCGGAATACAAACGAAATCCAGCGCTGGCGACCAGCGAACAAATCCTGGGAGAAGGCGGATTACGCTCTGCCCGAGGGCGTGTGGCTCGTGGACGATGACGACAAAGATGCCGGGCTTCGTTTCGTGGACTTGAACGGCGATGGCTTCGACGACGTTCTGTTCTCGAACCCGCAATGCTACGCAATTTATCTGTGGACGAAGGATGTGAAACCGGATCTCGGCTGGACGAGTGGGTGGTCGCAATTCGTCCGGTCCGGCGCCCGCACCGGCGCTGCCAATGAACCCCCTTCGCTCGTGGGTGCGGAGGTGCGGATTGAGAAGGGCCAGTTGATCATTACACGACCGGCGAGTGGCGGGAAGGCCGTCGCGGTCGAGCGACGGTCCACGAAGGAATTGATCGCGTTCGAGATGCCGCCGCCGAAGTCGCCGGCGGAGGCGCTCGCCAGTTTTCACGTTCGACCTGGATTTCGCGTTGAGCTGGTGGCCGCCGAGCCGGTGGTGATTGATCCGATCTCGTTTGAGTGGGGCGCGGATGGAAGGCTCTGGGTCGTGGAGATGCGCGATTACCCGCTGGGAATTGATGGCAAAGGCAAGCCCGGCGGCGTGGTGAAGGTGCTTGCGGACGTGGGCGGCGACGGCCGCTATGAGAAGGCCACAATATTTCTTGAGAGTGTTGGTTTCCCTTCCAGTGTGATGCCGTGGCGAAAGGGCGTGCTCATCGCTGCGGCCCCGGACTTGATTCATGCCGAAGACACGGATGGCGATGGTCGGGCTGATGTGCAGAAGGTCTTGTTCACTGGTTTCAACCCCGGCAACCAGCAGCATCGGTTCAACGGATTCGAGTGGGGCCTCGACGGTTGGATTTACGCGGCAAACGGCGACAGCGGCGGCACAGTGAAATCGCTCGCGACCGGCAAGACTATTTCCATCAGCGGTCGCGACATTCGCTTTCGGCCGGACACCGGCGAGATCGAGACGGTGTCCGCGCAAACACAATTTGGTCGCCGGCGGGACGACTGGGGAAACTGGTTCGGCAACAACAACCCTACCTGGCTGTGGCACGTGACGTTGCCTGAACACTATTTGCGTCGGAATCCCCGGCTTGCCGTGAAGCGCGTGCTGCACGTACTGGCCAATTACGACGATTCGACCCGGGTCTTTCCCGCCAGCGCAGCGTTGGTGCGACCCAACCAACCGTGGTCGCTCAATCACGTCACCAGCGGGTGCAGTCCGTGTCCGTATCGCGACGATTTGTTCGGACCGGATTTTGCGACCAGCGTTTTTGCGAGTGAACCGGTGCATAATGTGGTTCACCGCGAAGTGCTCGTGCGAAACGGTGCCGGTTTCACCAGCCGTCGCGCGGTGGGCGAGGAACAAAGTGAATTTCTCGCGAGCACGGACAACTGGTTCCGGCCAATTACAACCAAGACCGGACCGGATGGCGCGCTCTACGTTGCCGACATGTACCGCTTTACCATCGAGCATCCCGAGTGGATTTCGCCCGAGATGCAGGCGCGGCTGGATCTCCGAGCGGGCGCCGACAAGGGGCGCATTTACCGCGTGGTGCCCGAGGGAAAAGTGCGGCGGCCCATTCCGAACCTCACCGTAAAAAGCACCCGGGAACTGGTCGCGGCCATGGACAGCGTGAACGGTTGGCAGCGTGACACCGTGCAGCGATTGCTGGTGGAGCGGGCCGATCCTTCGGCGAACGAAGCGTTGATCCAACTACTGACCGTGACGCATGCGCCGCAGGTTCGTTTGCAAGCACTCGCCACGCTGGGAGTACTTGCTGCGCTCACTCCGGAAAAAGTGATGAGCACCCTCACTGACCCGCATCCGGCGGTCCGCTGCGAAGCGCTCCGACAAAGCGAGGTCCTGGCGGGAAAAAGTGATGCGATGTTCCCCGCCGTCACGGCCTCAGCGATGGACAGCGATGCGTCCGTCCGTTTGCAGGCGGCGTTTTCGCTCGGCGGATGGCCGCCGGAAAAAATCGAACCGGTGCTGCGCCAACTCGCCGCACGGGAAGACGCAGATGAATTATTGCGCATCGCCATCATGTCATCGTTGCGCTCCGACAGCGCTTTGTTCACGCAACTGAAAACGGACGCTCCGATCCCCAAACCGGCTGCTGCCAGCGTTGCGTTGACACCATCGTCTTCCGATCGCGCGCAGGTCATCGCCGGTTACGCCGGCGTGGAGAAATTGATCGGTGACGCGCAGCGCGGGCAGCACCAATTCCAGACGCTGTGCATTCCGTGTCATCGTTTGCGTGGTGAAGGGAATGAGGTCGGGGCTGATCTGGGCATGGTCGGCAACAAACCGGTGGACTGGCTGGTCACGGCCATTCTCGATCCGAGCCAGGCGATCGAGGCCCGCTACCGCGCATGGACGATCACGCTCAAGTCGGGCGACGTACTGGACGGTATTATCTCCGCCGAGACCGCGAACAATGTGGTCCTGCGCCTCGCCGGAGGCATCGAGCACCCGGTGCTGCGGACCGAGATCGTAACCATGTCCCCATCGAAATTATCGCTCATGCCCACCGGTTTTGAATCTGCATTGAAACCTCAGGATTTGGCCGATCTTCTGCGCTGGCTACGCTCACCCTGAGCAGCCGCCAGACTGGGTCACCGAACTCCGTCCGCGCCCTAGTATATTGACAATATAGTAACGTTACACTATATTCGGTTCTCAATGAGAACTGAATCGTTGAGCATGAGCACACGCGACCGCCGCTTTCTGGAGCAGTTTCGTGCGCAAGGCGAGCACTTGGCCAGGGAAATGACCCGCAGCCATATCTTGCTGGCTTTGGCCGAGGCAGTGCCCGTCGGGCACATTCAACAGGTTTTGGGCGTCAGTCGCATGGTGATTTGGCGCACGCGCTCAGCGTATGAGGAGAAGGGTTTGGACTACGCCTTGTATGACGTAGCGCGTTCAGGCCAACCGCTCAAGTATGCCACCGATCAGGAAGCGGAAGTCGTTGCCTTGGCTTGCAGCCAACCGCCCGAAGGGGCGGCGCGCTGGACGATTCGCCTCTTGACGGTGGCGGCGCGTCATCGGCCCAAGTTGGCGAGCATCAATCGCGAGAGCGTGCGGCAGATTCTAAAAAAAACGTCTGTAAACCTTGGCGCAAAGCGATGTGGTGCATCGGTCGGATAACGGCCGAGTATCGGGAGCGGATGTACGACCTGTTGGCGCTCTACGCCAAGCCGTATGATCCGCAGGAACCGGTGATCTGCTTGGATGAAAAGAGTAAACAGCTCTTGGAACAAACCCGAACCCCCTTGGCGGCCAGCCCCGGTCACTTGGCCCGGGAAGACTATGAGTACCGGCGGGCTGGCACCCGGAATCTGTTTGTGGCCATCGAACCCAAGGGCGGGCGGCGGGCGGTCACGGTCACGCGGCGGCGAACCAAGCCGGATTTTGTGGGCTTTGTGCAGAGCCTGATCAACGGGGCCTATGCCACCGCGCGGAAGATTCACGTGGTGTTGGATAATCTCAACACGCATTTCCGCGGTTCGTTTGAACAAGTACTGGGCGTGGAAGTGGCCCGGCAGTTTCTGGCTCGGATCGAATTTCACTATACCCCCAAGCATGCCAGTTGGTTGAACATGGCGGAGATTGCAATCGGCATTCTGGACCGGCAGTGCCTCGGACGCCGGATCGGCAATGAGGACTACCTAAAAGCCGAAGTGGAGGCCTGGGAACAACGACTTGCCTTTTCTGTGAGCGGTAGGGCGCTTCCCGCACAGGCCGTGACGGCGCGACCCCGGCCGCCCCACGGAGCACGTCCTCACTGGCGCGCATTCGTTCCGGAGTTTTGAGCGGGAGCGAACTGATATTGTCCGGGCAGCGTCAGCGGTCGTCATTGTTCTGCCGGTGACGGCGGCCGGCACGGCGCACGGGAGAGACATTCCAATTGAAAATCGTTTCGTCTCTCCCGTGTGGCGGGACGGACGACGCCACGGGCAGACTAATGTTGTCTTTGCGAGCAGGCCCGTGATGGCAGGACGGCTGGCCGCTGATTCCGCAGCCGCCATGACAGCGCGGGGCTGCGAGCGTTCGGGGGAAGTTGAAAACGGGGGAGATTTCCTCGTCACCGTTTCGGCGGGACAACCGGCGGGTTCGTTTCCCCAGCCCTGCGCATTGTTGACTCCAACTCACTGAGCACTGCCCGCCGTCTTGCGGACAAGGCGCAAGGTCAATTATCCCACCACGTTCAAAACCTGTGTGAATGTTAAATCCAATCCCTTTTGTAGTCACGCGACTGTTGTGCATGGCGACGGCAAGGCTTGTTCCATTACTGGCAGGGTGAATTCGTATCACGACAACTGTGAAAAAGGAATCGGCCTTTGAATCATTGCAGGCCGAAAATCCACAAGGAGCAACTGTGTTGGTCTTGTTCATGAGCATGAAATACGTGTAGGAGGGGTCATTCAGAAGCAGTCCGATAAAACTCCGACGCGCCTCATCATCGCGCAGCAAGGAATAACCATTAGTCAGACTTCCGCTCCAAGCCACAACCGCATTGCTCAGGCCAACCGTATCAGTTGCTACCACGTTGGCTTCACCCAATCGCCGATAGTTTTGGTAACCCCCGCCGTTCGCGCAGCCAAAAACAAAAAGAGACGCAGCGAAGCAAAGCAAGCCAACAAGCTGCCATTTGAGGGGCTTCATTCTTAGCATCACTTACACCCCTCCTGAAATTTGTCGTAATAATCTCGCAGTTGTTCATTTGACTGCTGCCTGGCCTTGCGGCTGGGCCACAGTTCAAACAATGGATGCGGCCACGAAAGAGGATTCCACGGCCCACGCCATTTCTTTTCATCTCGGTGTGCTGGGGATAACCTGTCCGTAATGGTGTGCATCCCTTTACCGAGTTCATTCATTGCATCGCCATGTCTTCCTTCCCGTTCTGCTTTGATGGCCTCGTTTAATTTGTCCGCGATAAATTTGTCCGCATCACGACGTGCTTCCTCCTTGTCCTGATCCGGAGATCGCATTCCGTGTTGGTATGAGTTCTCAGGACGCTGCCCACCCTTGCTCGGGTCATCGGTATCCTTGCTGGCATCCTTCCATTGTTTTACGTCATCTTTAAGTGATTCGTTTTTTCCAAATGCGCTGTTGAGAAGACTGTTGTGGCCGCAGGTGTTCCACAGCCCTAAAGCGTCCACACCGTTCAGGGGATCATTCCCCACGAAGCCGTAAAGGTTGATTCCACCCATTTCCTCAATCGGATCTCGATTTAGCCACCTTTGTAAATTCGGCTCGTAATAGCGGTAGAGGTAATAGACGAGGCCGGAGTTAGGATGATATTCCTTCGACGAGAAGCGGTAGGTGTTGGCTTCGGCCAGTGGTCCAGACATGCCGAGCAGATTGCCATACGGATCAAAGTTGTAACGCGCGGCGAGCAGTTGGTTCGTGTTCACTAGGGCCGTGACGTTGCCATTTGCCATCGGCGTGGTAATACGTATGAGCGGAAGTGTTGCCTGCAATCAATTGCCCGTTGTCCGTGCGGGCCAGCAAGCCGCCAATGCCGCCGGCGCCTTGCATTGTTCCGCTCAAGTCATTGCCCCGGGTGTAGCTGACGAGGGCGAGATAAAAGAAAAGGAAAGAAAAGGGGTCAGTTCTAAAAGCTGACACCCTGCCAGCCCGAGCCCGTCAAGGCCACGATCTGCCCATTGGGCAGCAAGGCCGCCACATACAGTCGGCTTGTTCGGCCCACGTCGGCGGTGCCAGCCTGTAGTTGCACCGTCAAGCTGGTCAGATGGTTG
>JANOHH010000026.1:0-2097 GCA_031406395.1 Verrucomicrobiota bacterium
ACCGGCAATCCGTAGGACTCCCGGCCCAGTTTGAAGGTCAGGTAACGCCCCGGCTTCGCGCCGGTGGTTGGAGGGGAGGAGGTGACTTGTGTCATAGTGTGCTAAATAGCCTTTGCCGCGTTTGGCCCGGAAGACTTAATGGTCCTGCGGCGCCGGCTGGCGCATCGCAAGTAATGCACGTCGGTGCTACCGCGGATAGTCAGGCGTTCGGTCATTTCGGATTTAGTGCATCGGTGGATTCTCCGGTTGCTTTGGCAAGCATCCTATTGGAGGCCAGCATAGGGCCCAGGAGCAGCAGGGGAAGAATCACGGGCCAGGGAAATTTGGTGGAGGCGAAGGCGATGCTGCAGAAAGCCGGCAAGGCCATTGCTGCGAGCCAAAGAATGGTGTTCCACTTGAGCAGGTTTTTCTTTTCGGTGCTTTTCATCGGATTCGTTTTTCTGTTGTTAGTGGTTTGGTTTACTGGAGAGTGAGGGAAAGCCTAACCTCCGCTTAATTGTTGATTCTTTGGCAATTCACAAGTGTATCCACGTCCAGGATCAGTCCGACCCGGCCATCACCCAGAATTGCGGCGCCAGCCAGCAGGTCCTGCTTGCGGAAGGTCTCGCCGAGATTCTTGATAACCACCTCTTGCTTGCCGAGGAGTTCGTCCACGAGGAGGCCGCGCGTGGCGTCACCGGACTCGACGACAACAATGATCCCCTCCGTCGGGTCCACTGCCCGGTAGGGGGTGCCCAAGTGTTGGCCCAGGCGGAGGAGCGGAGTCAACCGCCCGCGCACACTCACCACTTCGCCGCGTTCATGCACCGTGGTGACCATGCCGGGTCGTGGACGAAACGATTCGAGCACCGACAACGTCGGGATAATGTAACGGTCCTCACCCACGCCGACGAGCATCCCGTCGATGATGGCGAGGGTTAATGGCAGGACGATCGTGAATGTGGTGCCCTGGCCGGCGACCGATCGGATTTCAACCTTGCCGCGCAGTTTCTCGATGTTGCGATGGACGACGTCCATGCCCACCCCCCGGCCGGAGACATCCGTAACTTTTTCAGCCGTGGAAAAGCCGGGCGCGAAGATGAGAGCGAAAATCTCCTCCTCGGTCGGAGTGGTGTCCGGTTTGATCAGCCCACGCTCGCGCGCCTTGGCCAGGATGCGGTCGCGGTCCAGCCCTTTGCCGTCATCCTGGATGGCAATGACAATGCCGCCACGCTGATGAGAGGCGGAAAGGCGAATCGTCCCGAGTGCCGGTTTGCCCTGGGACTCACGCACCGCCGGTGATTCGATGCCATGGTCAATCGAATTGCGGATCATGTGGACGAGCGGGTCGCTCAACTCCTCCACGATGTTGCGATCCAGTTCCGTCTCTTCGCCTTCCGCAACCAGTTGCACCTGCTTCTGTTGCTGTGCGGCGAGGTCACGCACGAGGCGCGTCATTTTCTGAAACGTCCGGCGGATCGGTACCATGCGCAAAGACATGGCGGTACGTTGCAGCTCAGAGGTGATGCGGCCGAGTTGACGGAGGGTGCGCGCCAGATGACGACTGGACAGGCGTTGCACCTCGGGGTCCTGGACAACCATGGATTGGGCAATGACCAGTTCCCCCACCAAGTCCACGAGGCTGTCGAGCTTCCGGGTATCGAGTTTCACGAATCCCACGGCGCTTTCGGTCTTCGCTGAGGAATCGGGGCGCACTTTTTGCGGGGGCGTGCCTGCCGCCGAGGATGCCGCGGTTTCCGAAGTGGGCGCAGCGGCTTGGTGGGCCGAGTCTTCAGACGTGGTCAGTTCGGGTATTGGCGGGGTCGAGATGGCCGGTTGCGCCGGAGCGGGAGCGGTGGTGACCGAGGGGCCTCCGTGCAAGGTAGCTCGCACGCGTTGCCGGAGTTGCCGGGTAGGCACGACAATCGGCTCGCCCGGCTTCACGCCTTGGAGTTGGTCGCCGATCTCGCGAGTAAAATGTTTCAGCGTGTCCCCACCGGCGAGAATGAGGTCAATGATTTCCGAAGTGATGCTCAGCTCCGAGCGGCGCGCCGCATCGAGGAGCGACTCCAAATCGTGCGCTAGTTCGCGCAGCGCGTCCAAGTGCAGCAGACCGGC
>JANOHH010000244.1:0-3940 GCA_031406395.1 Verrucomicrobiota bacterium
ACCGCCGCGCGCTGCCACCATTTCAATACGTCGTTTTGATCCACGGCGCCCGGCATTTCCACCACCGTTTCCAGCCCCAGCTCCCCGCGCCTGGTTTTTAATTCACCGTACAGCGGCCCATCGCCAACCAGTGCACAACGAAAGTCCAAACCCCGACGCCGCAACTCGGCGCACGCATCAAGCAGCCGCCCGAGGTTCTTCACCTTGACGTGTCGCGCGACACAGACAATCCACGGCAGGTCGGCGGCCGCCATACTTCGTTCCATTGGCGGACAGAATTGCTCCGTGTCCACCCCGCACGGAATCACGCGCAGATGTTCTCGCGGCACCCTGAAAGTTCTCGCGATGTAATCTGCGTTCGCCTCCGAGACCGTTACCACTGCCCTTGCCGCCAGCGCCCGGGCGCGAAAATCCACCGGTGGCTTGCGGTGAATGTCGTAACCGTGAGCCGTAAAGGTGTAGGGCACGCCGGACGCCGTGGACAACTCTCGGGCCTTGGCCGTCGCTTCCGTCGCAAAGTGCGCGTGCAGCAGTTGCGGTTGAAACTCGCGAATGACCGAGGGGAACTTCTCCACTTTGTAAATCGTAACTGCGGCTAAGCCTGCCCGACGGATTATTTCGTGTTGCAACTCCGCGCGCGGCGGCAGCAAGGAAAGAATCCGCAACTCGACACCACGCCGTCGAAGCTCCGTCAACTCCCCCGCCACGAAGGTTTCGGAGAGCTTCGGGAAGATATGCAGAACGTAAACCAGACGCTGGAGAGTCATACTCAAGCCCGGAGCCGCTTTGCCAGTGCCACAACGCGCGCCGCGTTACCGTCCCAAGTGAATTTGTCGTGAACCAACTTAGCCGCGGCCATCCCTAACTGACGCCGTAACGATTCATCGTCCAGCAATCGCTCGCAACTCGCGGTCAGGGCGTTGAGATTACCCGGCGGATAAAGCAGGCCATTCTTGCCGTGCTGCACTGTATCGGTGATTTGCCCCAAGTTCGCCGCCACGACAGGGATGCCACACGCCATGTATTCAAAGAGTTTCAGTGGCGAGAAATAGAAGTCGTGGTCATGTTTGGGATACGGGGCAAGCGCCACGTCAAAGGTCCGGATCACGTCCGGCACTTTTTCATGCAACAGCAAGCCAGTGATCGTCACGAGCTTTTCCAAACCATGTTTCGCAAATCCGCGCTCCAGTTCAGCTCGCAACTGGCCATCGCCGGCAATGACGAGTCGGGTGCCGGGATGCCGCTTTTGCAAACGTGCGAGCAACTCCGGCAGAATCTCCACGCCATGCCAGGGTCGCAGCCCGCCGACAAAACCCAAGGTAGGGCGCGCCCCTTCGTGCGCGCCGTCCTTCCTGCCTAATTCCCCGGCGCGCACAGAGTGACGCGCCCTACCATTCTCCGGGTGAAATAACGCCGGGTTCACGCCGTTGGGCATGACGTGAATCTTGCCAGGCCTGACCCCGAGCGACTTCACGTGCTTGCCGAGTTCAGCAGAGACCACCACCACGGCATTGGCGTGCGTGAGCGTCCAGCGTTCCGCCTGCGCCGCAAGTTCGCCCAGCCCGGTGGCACGATAGGCCGCCTGTTCGACCGCGAGCGGAGCGTTCAACTCCAGGATGAGCGGCACGCCGAAGCGCTTTGCGAGCGCAATGCCGGCGGTGGCGTAGAGCGAAGCGCGCTCGTAAATAAAGTCCGGCGGATCGCTTTCGAACCGGCGCAGCAGTTCCGTTTCCAGATCGCGGTTGTAGAGAATTCGCCGCAACTCGCTGGGCAGCGAGTTTTCCAATTGCAGCGTGGTGTTGAATTCCTTCAACGCCTGCGCGGCCGTTGTGGCGCTGGCGGACGGGCGGACGTGCACAACCGTGGCGCTGGTCTCCGCCGGTTTTTCCCAGGGCGATTTGTTGAGCGACTGCGCCACGATTACGACCTGATGGCCGGCGCGCCCAAACGCACCGCATAACTCGCGCACATGCACCGACGCTCCCTTGCGTCCCAACACGGGAATACCCAAATCCGGGCAGAGGTAGAGAATCTTCATGAAGCTTTGGCGACCGGCTCCAACACGGACGCAGGGATCCCGATCTCCGGATCAGCTTGATCTTGACGCGATTGGGAGCGCGCCATCAAGGCGTAACGGCCGTTGCGGCGCAGCAACTCCGGATGCGTGCCGCGCTCGATGATCCGACCGTTCTCGAGGTAAAGAATCAAATCGGCACTTACTGCGTGTTGCAGCTCGTGGGTGATGAGAAAGGTCGTCCGCCCCTGGTAAAGGTGCGCCAGCGCATCGAGCACTTCGCGTTCGTTCTGCTTGTCCAGACCGGTTGTCGGCTCGTCGAGAATCAGAATCGGCGCCTGGCGGATGGCGGCTCGAGCAATGGCGAGGCGTTGGCGCTGGCCATGCGAGAGCGTCACACCTCGTTCGCCCAAGACAGTGTCGTAACCTTGCGGCAAGGCGCGAATAAACTCGTGGGCGTTGGCCAGGCAGGCGGCCGCCTCGACTTGGGCGAATTGTGCGCCGGGCGCGGCGCAGGCAATGTTGTCGCGCACGCTGGCGGCGAACAGAACATTATCTTGGAGCACCACGCTGATCTGCCCCCGCAACGATTCGAGCGTAAACTCGCGGATGTCCCGTCCGTCAATCAGCACGCGGCCGCTGACCGGATCGTAAAGGCGCAGGAGAAGACTCAGGAGCGTGGATTTGCCCCCGCCGGAAGGACCGACGAGTGCGATGTGCTGGCCGGACTTCAACTCGAGTTGGATGTCTTCCAGCAAACGTTGCCCGTGCTCGTAGGCAAAGTTCACAGTGGCGAATTGAACTTCGCCGCGAAACGCCGGCGCCCGCACCGCGCCGGGAAGATCGCGCACGTCGGGTACACGTTCGAGCAGATCGATCACACGCTCGCCGGCCGCAGAGGCTTTGCCCAGCCGGCCGGCGTATTTCGCGAAATCCTGAACCGGGCGGTAGGCGGACTTGAGATACGCGATGAAGAGATAGAGGTCGCCCACGCTGATCTCTCCCCGCAGGACCAGCCGTGCGCCGAACCAAAGTACGAGCGCGGTGGCCAGCGCAATGATGACGTCCAGTGACCGTTCAAGTCCGGCGGACAACCGCTTGCCCTTGACGTCCTGCTTCAAATTCTTTTCGCTCACCTCGGTGAATGCGCGGGAAAAGGATTCCTCGAGCGAAAGCGCCTGCACGGTTTTGATGGCGCTGATGGATTCGGTGAACGACGCGGCCATGGCCCCTTCCTGGCGGCGCTGTTTCTTGGCGACTTCGCGGATGCGTTTGCCGAGGGAGACGCTGCGCAACCAGAACAGTGGCAGCACGGCGGCAGCGATGAGAGCGAGTTTCCAGT
The DNA here is from genome assembly GCA_031406395.1 of Verrucomicrobiota bacterium. Taxonomy (GTDB): domain Bacteria; phylum Verrucomicrobiota; class Verrucomicrobiia; order Limisphaerales; family JADLHS01; genus JADLHS01. The sequence goes on from JANOHH010000244.1 coordinate 3,357, forward strand.
TCAGAAAAAACATCAGGCCGATCATGCCCGCCACGATGAGGGCTTTGGCAATGAGCGGCAGGAAGGCGGTTACGGCGACGTCCTGGAGCATGGCGACATCACCCATCATGCGCACGACGAGGTCGCCCGTGCGCGCACTGGTGTGGAACGAAAGTGAGAGATACTGGACGTGGCGATAAAGCTGGGCGCGGACTTTGGCGAGCGCACGATTACCGATCAGGGCAAAGCCGATCGTCTGCCAGTACGCGGCGACCGAACGCACGGCAGTGAACACAACCACCGCCACGGCCGCGAGGGTGAGAATTGACGTAGGGTCGAGCGCCGCGAGGAGCGACGGCAGTGCAGTTTTCGTAGAGTTCTTCGAGCCAAGGACGTAGTCGAAGATGAATTTAATGGGCCACGGTTCGAGGAGACGAAGCCCAACTTCCGCGAATAGCGCCGCCAGCGAGCCAGCCATGAGGAGCCGATACTGCCGAACGTGCGGCCAGAAGTACTTCAGAATTCGCCCGAGGCTCGGTAGGCTTTGTGGCAGCGGCGGCGGGTTTGACATGGAGCTTTAGCTTACTGCGGGCGACATGTGCTCG
>JANOHH010000256.1:0-1357 GCA_031406395.1 Verrucomicrobiota bacterium
CATCACCATGGACGCCAGCCGCGCCGTGTGGATGCGTTGCGCCGGGGTGTCCCGCGGCGTCATCGCCAGAAATGCGGGCACGGTCGCGATCGGATCCACGATCACAAACAAGGATCCAAAAGCAAGCACCGAGAAATGCACAAGATCGTAGAGATTCATGCGGAGCAGGGCGCCAGAATGGCGTCGGTCATGCCGTGGATGATTTTCTTGTCGGCCGGGCAAATCGTGGCCAGCACCCCGCCCAGTTCGGGTCGGGCCGTGTCCCCTTCGCCCGCCACAAAGTAATAGGGACACAGCCGGGCGCGGCCTTTCATCGGCACGACTTCGTTCTTGGCAAAATCAAACCAGGCCGCCTCGACCAGCGCGGGTTTGTGGTAGCGCTGCAACACCCGCGGCGACCGGGCGAAATGCGTCAGCGCATCCTCCACGGCCTGCGCCCAATCCGCCTGCGACAGATCGCTCCCGAGTAAGACACCCCGGGCGCCCCATGCGAGCTCAGAGTATCCCGACACCTTCAAGATCAAGTCGCGATCCTTTTGCGACAGGGTCTTGAGTTGCTGCCAGTCCGTGAGGTTGAGTTCGGGAATCGCGGCGTGCGGGGGCAAGGGGGCGGGATCCACCACCCAGGTGTAGGGCACGAGTTTTTTGAGCCGCGCGAGAAAACCCTCGCCCAATTCCTGACGCCAGAAGCCTTGAAGATTCCGATTCCAGAGCAGCGCAAAAAGCATTTTCTCCTCGAACATCGGCTTGGGCGGCGGGGTGAGCCGAATGCGTTTGGTGGCCGCCTGTTCGAACATGGCCGCAGCGCTCGGCACATTTGGCAAGTCGAACAATTCGAAGAAACGATAAACCGCGTCGCCATCCGCGAAGCCCGTGAATTGTGAAGCTTGAATCTTGAAGCGTGCATTTCCGAGTTGGCTGGCCATCCATTCCATTTCGGGTCGATACGTGGCGGATTCCTCCGAGACGACGACATGAACCAAGTTCGCATCGCCGAAGATGCTTGCGAAGCCGCGCAACATTCCATCGGCACCCCCGAGCACTTCCGCCTGGTCACCGCGCACTTGGTTTTTCGAATAGGTCTGGTTCAGCCAGGCAGTCAGCCCGATGCCGCCCGGTACGGAATCCAGTTCCGTCACGCTCAAGCCGATCTCGGTGAGGAGCAGATCGGGTCGGATCACCCGCGGCACATCGTTCTTGAATGACGGTGAACGCTGCCAGGCGATCAGCTCCGCGGGTTTGCCCAGGTCCAGCCAGGCGGCCACCCACACAGGCATTTTGCCTTCGGCACTTTTGCGATAGAGCAAATTGACCGCGCGATAGAATTGCAGCAATACGCGCCCGAACGATTCGATCT
>JANOHH010000292.1:0-2476 GCA_031406395.1 Verrucomicrobiota bacterium
ATGCCGTTCGCCAAAGCCGTCAGCGCCAAAACGAACGACTTCGACGCGCAGGGCAACTGCGTGGAAACTGATTATCGTCGCATGCTGAAGATCGTGCTGGCCGCCGGTTACCACGGCTATCTGGGGATCGAATACGAAGGCGAGAAGTTGAGCGAGCCTGAAGGCATCCGCGCCACCAAGAAATTGCTGGAAAAAGTCCGGGCAGAATGGGCGTAGGTCGACGAATCTACCGGAAGCGGATTCGCTGCCCGGCCGAGCCCGGCTCATCCCCCACTTCGCCCAAACAGATCACCCGCGGCTTTGGGAGCCTCGGCGGGTTGACGGGGATTGAATGATTACGCTGCTGGGTTCGCGCCAGGAGCAGTTCGCCGGAGGGGACGCCCTTGCGGAATGAACTGCCTTGTCAGCGAATCGCAGGGCGGCGCGTAGTTGTCTCGTGCGGGGCTGGCTCGCGCTTTCCGTCTTGAGGTTCGGGATGACATCCCTTCGGAAAGCGGCGACGCGTACTTCCAAGCTAGCACGGAAAGGCTCAGCCGGCTGATCGCCAATGCTCAAATGCCCGGCCACGTTGCGCTGAACGGAATCAGCCGCTTTGATCCAGAGTGGTTAACTGAATTTGGCGAGGGGCGGGAGGAACGGTTTGAGGCGGGCCCTGATAGCCCGGTCAACTTTCCGGCCTGTCGGCAGAATAGCTGACTAGCGCGAAGTCAAGAAGGTTGTAGGATCAGGGTTCAGTCTAACAAAAAACCAAACAAAATATGTATTCTACGAAAACCAAACTTTTCCCCATAGCCATCGCGCTGTGTTTCGCATCCGCTTCGGTGCGAGCGGATGTCACTCCCGGCAATTTCTGGGTCAATCCAACCTTTGAATTGGGCACGGACCTGAACCTGCCGACGGGTACGCCCGCCAATTGGGGCCGAGGCGGCGCTGACGGGACCATCCTCCAGATGTCCACGGCAAACTCGGTAAGCGCCACGCACTCGTTTGGCGTGATCAAACCTGTCGCCGGAGCCTACGGCGAATGGTATTCCGACGTCCCCATCGCCGGATTCGCCAACGTCGGCGACACACTCGCTTTGCACTGGCATGAGATTTACAACATCAGCGGCGGTGAGATGCGCCTGACGGTACGGTTGTTGGATGGTGGTGGTGGCGGCCCCAACAGCGGCGACCACCATTTCGTCGTGACCGGCAATAGCAGTGGTTGGGTCGGTAGTCTTGCAAACTCTACCTTCTCGGTGCGGAATGAATTAAGCGGGGGAAATGCTGGTATATTGGGGCCAATTGTGGTCGCGGCGGACACGGTGTATATGCGCATCCAAGTGGTGTCCGGTGGTGGGGATTCTACAATCGGCAGCTATATCATTGATGATCTCTCCGTCTCCGTCGTCGCCGTGCCAGAACCCTCGAGCATAGCAATGTTGGGGATTGGCGGGTTGGTCGGATTGAATGCGATTCGCCGCCGCAGGATGGCGTGTTAACAGCAAGTTAAACCTGTGTAAATCTGTGCGCGCCGCAGCCCGCCTTGGGTGCGGCGCGCACTATTTTCAAAAGTGATTCACAAACCACGGCAGTAACTTTGGGTTTCAGAACTCCGGAGGCCCGCGCGGATTCGACAACCGTTTTCGGAGAATCCGGTGGACAACCATTCGGCACCGACGCTTGGAAGACTGCCAATGGCAACCCTCAAGAAATCCAGAATAAATCTTATGAATATCCGAGTCCCGCTGTTTTGTATGGTCGCCCTATTCACGGTGGCCGGTCCAGCCCGCGCTGCCTTGCTGCCCAACAATTTCTGGGTGAACCCGACTTTCGAGAGCGGCACTGCGCTCGACCAAACGACTGGCACCCCCTCCAACTGGACGCGTGACGGCAGTGACAGCGCCATTTGCCAGGTGATCACCAATAACTCGGTCAGTTCAAGCCATTCGTTGGCCGTCATCGACACCACCCCGGGTGACTTCGGCGAGTGGCGCTCCGATGTCAGTCTCAGCGGCAACGCCACCAACGGTGACGTGTTGAATATCCAGTGGTATGAAATGTACAACCTCAGCGCGCCCGATATGCGCTTGACGGCGCAATTCTTTAACGCCGCAACCAACCTCGTCGGGGAAACCCACTTCAGCACCTCCGGCACGAGCAGCGCCGGATGGGTGAGCACCGTGGCAAATTCCACTTTCACAAAACGCAACGCGACGTTGGTGGTGCCGACGGGCGCGGTGATCATGCGTTGCGCCCTGGCGTCCGGCGGCGGCCAGGACATCACCGGCGTCATGGTGATTGATGATCTCTCCGTGGCGCGCGTGAACTTGCTGCCCGGCAATTTCTGGGTGAACTCGACTTTCGAGAGCGGCACTAACCTCAACCAGACTAACGGCACTCCCTCAAATTGGACTCGCGGCGGCACTGACACGAATATCTGCCAGGTGACTACCAGCAACTCTGTCAGTTCAAGTCATTCGTTGGCCGTCAT
>JANOHH010000371.1:0-5437 GCA_031406395.1 Verrucomicrobiota bacterium
CGGCCGCGACTTGGGCGGGCAACCCAACGGCCCACGGCGGCGTAAGACCGCGCAGTTCAGCGATGATAGACTCCGGGCCGCAGAGATAGGCCGCGCGCGCGCCGCTCAATGCATAGACCTTGGACATGGATTTGCAGACAATCACATTGGCGCTGGCGACAGCGAACGACTCCAGCGATTCGGGCCGGCCCGCAAACTCCACGTAGGTTTCGTCAATCCACACCCGAGTGTCGGACGGAATGGTCCGGAGCAACATCTCCATGTCGGCCCGCGGGACATGCTGTCCCGTCGGACTGTTGGGATTGACGAGCGCGATCAAGTCGTAACCACGCTGGGTAATGCTTTCCAATTCGCCCAGGTCAACCTGGTAATTGTCTTTCCGCGCCAGGGCAAGCCGATCCACGCGGCAGCCGACGACCTTTTCCAGAACGTGCGCGTATTCACCGTAGGTCGGATCCAGGATCAAAACGCGCGACGACGGTTTGAGCCAGTGCCGGAAAGACAGAAAGATCAAATCCGACGAGCCTGCGCCCGGCAACGCGCAGGCCACCGGAAACCCACGGGTGCGGGCGATGACACGCGCCAGGCCCTCGCAATTCGTTGGCGGCGAGGTGCGCAGCAGCCACGGCAAATCTTCCGTGAGCGCGGCGATGACTTTGGGCGAGGGCGGAAACCAGGCGTCGAGCACGTCGGCGTTGATGATTTCATTCCGGCGCTCAAGGTGGTCGAATTCCGGCCCGATGGCGTCGAAGAAAGCGCCGCCGTGAAAACACGCGATGGGTTTGCGGAACGGGAAAGCCAGCCGCCAATCGAGCGAACGTTCGAGCCGCTGGAGCAGCGACGAGAAATCCTTCAAGCGAGTGTGGAATTGCCGCAGCGTGGCCGCCAGCAGTTCATACGTCACCGCGCCGGATTGAATCTCGCACCCCAACCGCTCGAGGCCGACGTGCAAATAGAGATCGAGAATCTCACGCCGGCCGATGGCGACAACCCGATCGCCATCGTGTGCTTCCACCCAACGAAACGCAGCATACATGAGCGCAAAAGCAATTTCGCGGCCCCGATGGTTTGGGGCGACTGTAAGTAATCTGACTTCGTGAAACTGGCCATCACGCAATGGTGCGAAATCCGCACGATGGACGTACTTGTCCACCGAAAAGCGCCCGTCCTCGGGCGGCGTGATGCTGATGAAACCCGCGATTTCACCGGCACAATCCGCGACAAGGTAAACGTTGAATTCGTCGAGCGCGTCGCTCAGTCGGCCGTCGCCATTCACGGCATGCTGGCCGAGTTCACACGCGTAAATGTCGTGGCGCAGCCGGTAGATTTGATCGTGGTCCGTGGCGGTGGCAAGGCGGAGGATAACCGGTTTGGAAGCGAGGGTGCGTCTCATGGCGGGTTGCGATGGTTGGTTTCGAGTGGCGTTCATGGTTTGGTGGGGAGTTTCAGCTCATTCTCGGGCGTGGGCGGGCGGATGACGCAGTTGAAGAACTGTCCGACACCTGAGTTGATCAGCCCCGAGAGTTGGGTGCGAAACAGGGTCTGGCCCGGAGTGCCGCGATATTCCTTTTTGTTCCTAAACTCGGATATTACCGCAAATTCCTGATCATACAACCAGTTGTCTGCTTGTGCGTCCAAAATGCGGATACGCAGCGTGGCTTCGATGCCAACCAGTCCCCGCTTGGCACCTTGGACGAACCGGATTGCCCGGAGGTCACCGCGCAAGATGCGGTCGCCGGTATTGGTCGTTACGGGTGCGGGAAGCTTTTGCGGCGCCTCTGGTATGCGCACGCGCAGCAACCCATTGGTCTGCGCTTGTTGGAAAAGGGCGACGGCCAATTCGTTTGCCAGGTGAAAATCCACCAGCGTCTGACGCAGTGAGGAAATGTTCGCCGCCCATTGCTTTTGCGAAATATTACCAGCGATCGTGCCCGCCAAGGCGGCGACCGGCATGATGGCGAGGTCGCAGGCAAACAACACGCCGGAAGGATCTGGTGGTAAGATGGCTGACTTCACGTAGTCTCGCACAGCCCGGCTAATCCAGTGTGGTTGTTCCAGCATTTCAGAACTGCTGGTAACGATTTCGAGGTCTTTCAATTGCGACAATGGCCTGGGGGACGTGAAGGCATCTGCGGGCTGTAGCTTTGCCAGGGCTAAAGATCCGGCGGCCTTGAATTCGGAGTGCGCAAGCGCATGCGCCGCCTCGGGCTCGAAATTCAAAGTGATCTGGCGGTCAAAGGTGATCTCGAACGAGCCAGCGTAAAGCAATGGGCGGCCGGCGGGGACGGAAAGCCGGTAGGGGATGGATTCGTAGACACCATATCCCGGACGGAGCGGCACCGCTGTCATGCGGTAGTCGCCCGGCGTCAAAAGCAAATACGCCCAGCCGGCTTTGGCAAAGCCCGCTTCGCCCACCGGCACGGGACGAACCCCGCCGAGCAATGTGCCAGTCTCGAGGTTGGTGATGCTGAAGCCCACCTTGGTCTTGCCGACGAACGGATCGGCGGGCGTGCCATCCAAGCTTGCCTTCAATTGCAGGAGCACGATGGACATCGCGGGTGGTGGCGGGAACGCTTCCGATTTTAATTTGGGCAACCCGGTACTGGCGCAACCCGCCAACCAGGCAGTGGCAAGTGTGAGCAGGTTGAGGGCGATAAAACTGATAGGCTTGGCTTTCATAGGGTAGTCAGAGTGGGGCAGCCCCGGGCCGGGCTGAATTGTGTCCGGGCCAATAGCGGCGGCTTTTCAAGTTCGCGGGCGGGTTCATGCGGTCTTTGCTTTGGACTGGCCGCGCAAGGGTTGCAGCCATGCGGGTGCCGGGCCGGCGCCCGGAAGTGACGTGTCGGGGCGGCGATGTAAACCGAGGGCGTGCGCCAGCAGCCACTCCATGCCGTCCCAGAAATGGAGGCGGTCGAGAAATGGGTTCACGAGATTGGTGATCGGGCAGTAACGCACGTTCTTAGGATTGGTGTGATGGACCGCGTGGTGATTCGGGGTTTGCAGGAGTCGGATGGTCTGCAGGAAGGTGATAAATCGCCCGTTTTCTTTGCGGGTACGGTGCGACCACTTATGGACTTCGTTGGCGTTCGTGCTGAGGGCGGCGAATAGCCAGACGTGCCAGGTGAGCAGGTCGAGGCGCCAGGCAAAGCACACGATCAGGGCGGAGAAGGCCAGCAAATCCCACGAACTTTGCCACCAGTTGTTGCGCGTCAGATAACGCGGCAGATGGTGGTGGATGACGTTCGCGCGCCCGATGAACGAGCCGATGATCGGAGTGTCCTCGCGCACATAGGCATCCTCAAGCCAGTGGACGACGCCCGCGACCAAGTCGGCGAGCATTGTCACGAGCACGATCTGAGACAACACTATGATTAGTTTCGTCATACGCCGGGATGGGTAACGCAATTCAGGGCGGGTGTGGTAATCGATAAAACTGTCTCGGTATCAGTTGAAACAATGGCGGGTAAAATCCGGCGCTCGAATCAGCGTGAGCCGGTTGGTTCAAATTACCCCCAAAGTAGACTCGCTCGCTCCGCGCCGCCCTCGCATGAATTGTCACGAACCAATCGCCCTTCTGACCATCCCATCAGCGCCTTGTCCGGCTTGGAAACTTGGGTGGATTGAACCTGGGACCGTTCCGCTTCTCGCTTGCGTGGTTTCTTCGCCTTGGGCACTGTCCCGCTGTGTCCGGCAAACGAAGCTCAATTCCTGGTCCGCTTGCGGCCCAACGGAATTTTTTCACAGGTGGCCGCCCGCGGGCAGTGGCGTTTCGTGTTCAAGCAGCGCGGCGGCTGGGGGAGGTGTTTGTCCACTGCATGGAGATCGGCCACGCCTTGGAGCAGGGGTTGGGGAAGCCGCAGTTGGAAGGGTTCAACCGCCCTTTGCGTGGTCTGCGAAACGAGCTCGATGTAATTGGATCCGTCCTGCGACGGCAAAATCAGTTTGCTCCGCCGGTTCCTGCGTTTGCTTGATTAACTCATGCCCGCAACTCCTTCCGCCACGAAGCAATCCCGAGCTGTCCTCGAGTCCGGGATCAGCGCCTATCCGGATGTCGTCGGCATCTACCGCGACCTCGCCGGGTTGGCCGGTCAGCCGATCCGCCCGCTGCGGCGCCCGGCGATGGCGGCGTATCTGGAACATTTCGAAACGCGCTGTGCGAAGTCCAAAGCGATCATCGATCGCGCCCGGCAGTTCATCCCTGGGGGCGTCCAGCACAATCTCGCCTTCAACTATCCCTTTCCCCTGGTCATGGATCGCGCGGAGGGCGCGTACCTCCACGACCGTGATGGCAACCGGTACATTGACTTCCTCCAAGCCGGCGGGCCGACGGTGTTGGGCAGCAACGATGCGACCGTCAAGCAACAGGTCCTGGCGTTGCTCGAGGTTTGCGGACCGGTGACCGGCTTGTTTCATGAATATGAGCTGAAGCTGGCCGAGTTCATCTGCCAGCACATTCCGTCGGTGGAGATGTTCCGCATGCTGGGGAGCGGAACGGAAGCGGTGATGGGCGCCTTGCGCGTGGCGCGTCTCGCGACCGGCCGGAAGAAGGTCATCAAGCTGGGTGGAGCGTACCATGGGTGGAGCGACCAGATGGTTTATGCACTCCGGATCCCGGGCACCGGCGGGTTCGAAGCGCACGGCATCCCGCGCGCCTGCCGCGCCCACACTCAGGAAGTGATGCCCAATGATCTGCACGCCCTCGAACGCACCCTGCGATGCAATCGCCTGCGCGGCGGCACCGCGGCGGTAATCCTCGAACCCGTCGGCCCTGAGAGCGGAACTCGTCCGGTGGACTTCGCATACAACCAGGGGGCCCGGGAGTTGTGCGACAAATATGGTGCGCTCCTGATCTTCGACGAAGTCGTCACCGCCTTTCGGCTCGGGTTGTCCGGGGCGCAGGGCTATTACGGGGTCCGGCCCGATCTGACCGTTTTCGGCAAAGTGGTGGCGGGTGGATACCCTGGCGCGGGCGGACTCGGTGGACGGCGGGATCTGATGAACTATCTGGCCGCCGGGCTCCAAGGTGGGCAGAAGCGGGCACTGGTCGGCGGCACGTTGGCGGCGAATCCGCTCAGTTGCGCCGCGGGCTACCACACTTTGCTGGCGATCGAACGCACCGGCGCTTGCGCCAAGGCGGGGGTGGCTGGCGATCGGTTGACCCGCGGCCTGCAAGCGCTGATCACCCGGTATCGACTGCCCTTCGTCGCCTACAATCAGGGTTCGATCTGTCACCTCGAAACCGCCGGCACCTTGTTTGTAAAGGTCAATGTCGCCCGGCCATGGACGATTCCCGCGGCCATGAAAGAGATCAAGACTCGCAAGCACATGATGGAGGAGATGGGGGCCGCATATTTGGCCGAGGGGATTGTGACGCTGGCGGGAAGCCGGATGTACACCAGCATGGCAGACACCGACGCGATTATTGATGAAGCACTGA
>JANOHH010000393.1:0-22300 GCA_031406395.1 Verrucomicrobiota bacterium
AAGCGACGCTCCCATCCATCACGGGCCAGGGCCGACATTTCGATATGCGGAACGGCAAAGCCCTTGCGCCCGGTCAGCCGCATCATCGCGAGAAGCTGCTGCGCCAATCGTTCGTCGAAGCGGTCCGTGCCTAACGCCGCCGCGGTCCGCAGCAGGCCAAGCCAGGCCCGCGCATTGTCATCGCCCCACAACTGGTCATACCCATTCGCCCCGCCGAAGTAGCGCGGCACGTCATTCCACCCTGCCAGGCCGAACGCCGGATGTTTCGCATCGGCGAAGACTCCTTGGTAGAGCACCGATTTGCCAGTCAGCCAGTCGGCGAGATTCGATCCAATGCGGGTGAATTCCGGACGCTGCAGGACGGAACCCGCCAGAGCCAGCGCGCCGGCCGATTCAGCGTTATTGTCCGCCCGTCTCCACCACAGGACCGACTGCGAGCCATCGTAATAAATCTTCGAACGAAATCCCTCCAGCAGCCCAAGACTGCCATCGCCCGTCGCGGCGTCGCGAGTCGCCCCCGGTCCCGCGCGATGTCCATCGGGCCAGTCTGCGGTGGGCGGGCCCTGATTGGCTGGTCGATCGTAACGCGCCTGCCACGACGGATGGACCAGCAGGCCGGAGTTCCGATACCAATCAGCCCCTCGTTGCAGCGACTGTCGTTCGATATCCGCCGGCAACTCGGCATCCCGGGCGAACGAGGGCCGCACGGTCGGAGTCCAGCGCAACAGTGGCACCTCAGCGTCCGGCTGGGCCCACTTCAGAATCATGTGCCACACCGGTTCCCAGGCATCCAACGGGGCATAGCGAGCCGTCACAAACTGGCTGAGCTTGGTGGTCGCCACCAACACTCCGCCGGCGGGATGCTCGAAGAGGAGCGGATGAACGTTATTTTTTGGGAGCCCATACACGGCGTCGTCATAACCGGCGACCTGGGCGACCACAAGATGAGGCTGGTTGGCTTCGACCGGCAGGTAATGGCAGTCGTGGATCATGAGGATGCGCCACTTTTTCAGCGCGTTGCCAAAGACATCGCTGGCCACCACGGTGCGCTCCAAGATGTTGCCCCAATGGCCGGTCTTCAGGGTCTGGGGTGCGCCGAGTTTCAGCGCCGGAACAAACGACGGGTATTCCACGTAGAGCCGGAGCTTCTTGTCGCGGGCGTGTTCAAACAACTCCGGAGCCAGACGGGTGGTCTGCTGCGGATACGAGTCCGCCAGCACCAGGACACCAACGCCCGGCGGTGACTGCGTCACGGCGGTTGCGGCGGCGTCGAAGCGTTCGACCTTTGCCCCGGCGTCCTGCAGCACACGGACGATATCGTTGTCGGCCCGGGCTACGATGCGCCAGGACGCTTCGGCCCCGGCGACCGACATCACGTCCAAGCCGGACAACCAAAGGAGGACCGAGCCGGCCGCGCAGCGCACCGCAAACAGGGAGCACCCGCCCGCCAACCTCGCGGTGAATTGAGAAAAAATGTGGGGGACCTTATCGCGCATGATCGTTCGTCAGATGATGTTCCTCGTGCGATCCAATCATCCGCCCAGCGCGGGCAGGAGGAACGACGCGAGGACGGCGATGATCACAATGACCACTAGTAGTTCAATGAGCGTAAATGCATGGCGGCCATCGCCGCTGGTTTGTTCGGTCACGGTTGCCTGGTCAGCATTGGACGCCCAACTGAAGGTCACGCCGACAATCGCATCGTGATGCTTTTTCATTTAGTAAAAGACAAGCGAGGCCCACCCATTGGTCCACGGCCTCGGGGACAGGGTTAAATGACTTAATAACCTCCGCTCGAGGCCGGTTGCTGCCGACCCATTGGCCGTCCTTGAGGTCCCGATCGGCGTTGTGCGACCACGGACCGTAATGGATGGACAGGCCAAATTTCTGTTCACTCCACCATTGCATCCGCTCCGCGCTGACATTTTCCTGGGCGGCCATCAGGCCGGCAGTCGCTGACAAAAGCAGGCCGCAAATCAAGGGCGACGGACTGTGTCGATGCTTTCTCATTTTCTACATCTTGGGGTAATGGGACGGGGCGCTTCAAGGCCAGATCGGCTGCATTTGCCAGGCATCAAGTCTTTTTAGCACGGCATCCTGGCCTTGGGCGCGAACGGAAACACCGACACTTGCTTTGCGGCTCGGATAAACGCGCATGGCCAAGTACAGCTTCCGGTTGACGAAGACCTCCACCACGCTGCGATCAATGAATACCCTCAATTTCAAAGGCTTGCCGGGTGTCGTTTCGGAAGGTGCGGAAGCCCAGTCCCGTGCTCCTTGCTCGACGACCGCCCGCTCGGGCGGCCTGAGCCACACATCCGGACTCGTGCTTGAACGCGTCCCATCCAGACAAATCGCCGCTTTTGTGTCGTACCAGACACTGAGTTTACGATCAAAGTTGTAGAAGGTGATCGAGGTTTGCTCCTCGGCATCGGGCGAACGCAGGATATTGAGCTGGACCCAACGCGACAATTGCGGGTCGATCTCAACTTCCAGTTCCATGGTGTTTCCTTGGATTGCATCCAGCACGATCTCGCGATTGGCAGGCATGAGAGTCTCGCCCACATGCTGGTGGCTACCTCGCAAACTGGCGCTCGCCTCGATCGGGTCGATCCGGAGCCGATGGTCCTGGCCCAGGGACAGCCGTTGCGCAAGGGACATGATCTGGTCCCAGTCGTCGCTGTGCCGGCCGTCATTAAGGTTGAGAATGTTGACCACGCCGCCTTTCCCATCTGAAGACCCGGATGGCGCATGGACCCCACCTGGCGAAACCACCCCATGGTTGAATCGGCCCTGGTCATAGGACTTGAATTTGCGTTGGCTTCGATCGTAGTCACCGAGCAGGTAAAGTCCGCCGGCGGAATGGCTGAAGCCGAGCAGGATGTGTTTGTTCCCGATCGGGAGAAAATTCGGACAGGAACCTTCCGCTCCGGAGTAGAATTCGCCGCGCGCCTCCCAGTTCACCAGGTTGGTGGAGGCCCACAGACTCCGGCCAATCAGCCCGAGATAGGTGTCAGCTTCCTTCCAGATGCAGGAATCGCCCGCGTTGGGGATTACCGGGTTGCCTTCGATCTTCTCCCAATTCAACAGGAGCGGATCCTTCGCGATCGCCACCATCTGTCCCGCCTGGATGCCCGGATAGAACGCGACCACCTGATGGTCCTCCACCACGGTACTGCCGGAAAAACACATCTTCTCAAGGCCCGGATAGATGGCGTACGGCAGATCGCGCCAATGAACCAAATCCTCGCTGACAGCATGACCCCAATGCTGCCGACGTTTGGAAATATCCTTGGAATCGGGGAATTCATCGGGCGGGTAGGCCTGATAAAACAGGTGCCAGCGTCCCTGCCAGAAACAGAGACCATTCGGGTCGTTCATCTGGCTTTCGGGGCTGACGAAATGATACGTGGGCCGATAAGCGTCGGCCGCCAGCTTCTGTCGCGACTTGGCAAAACGCAGCATTAGCAAGTTGGTGTTCAGTTGCTGCTCCTGTTCCGTGAGAGTGGGAGCGAACACCTGCCGCGGTACGGGTGATGGATATTTCTCCGGCAAAAGTTTCCTGGGCGTGACGTTCAGTCCGGCGTTACCGCTCATCGCGGAGCCGATGACGACGGAGTAGTCTCCGGCATCGGTCAATTTCACGCCTCGGATTCGATAGCAGGCATTGGTTGCGCCCGCGATGGGATGGCCCGACTGGCGCCATTGAAAAGTGTTTGCACCTGTAGTCGTGGTGCTGAAGGTGAAGTCGCTTCCCGCCGAAATGTTGCCGCCGGAAGGCTGGATGGCAACCGTTGGCGAAACCGGCCAAGGCGTGCCCGTGATATTAATGTCTGCCCGGCTGATGTCTCCGCCCGGCTCGCCGCGGGTATCAAATCGGAAAAACAGTTGATCCCCGAGCGCGACCGCGATCCCCGTCAGGGAGTTGCTGACTCCGCCAGCGAGATTCTCCAGGCTCACCACTTCCCGATCGACGCCCCTGCTTCGCTTAATGATTTCGTATCCTATCCCGTTACCCTGGTCGGCTGCGCGATCAATGATATAGGTAAGGTTGATCACCAAGTTGCTCGGCGCGGTCCAGCCAACAACCAATCGCGAGGGAGAGTCCCCGCCTTTGGGATGGAACAGCACTTCACCCGGCGCCCAGCGCGTGCCGTTTCTAGCCGAGAAGATTTCCTTACCGCTTACGTTCTTTCCAATTCCCCAATAGCCAGTGGCATCGCTCCACATCCTGGGCGGATCGGCAAAATCCGAGCCCCACAGCGCATTCGCGTCGCGGTGGGTCGAAGTCAGCAACGGGAACGTCGGAGGATGATTGGCAAAGTCGTCCATCCCGTAGGACCAGGTGCTGTTGATGCGATTAGCTGTGTAGGAGAAATCGCCGGATAGTGAAAAGTTTGCCGCCTCGACGTTCGTCAACCGCACGGCGAGACTTGCCGGAGCGAGCCATCCAGTAAGGAGTTTGCGGATGATCGGTGGTTTCATGTTTGGCTCGATGTGTGGTCCATGAGTCGTAAGTTGCCGGGCGAGGAGGGTCAATGTATTCCTTGGTTTCCGAGGAAGGTTTTATTGGGGGCGTTGGGCTGGCGGCTCGTAGTTCTGATGCCAGGTCTGTTGCCAAAGTTGCTCCAGGGGGACCAAGGAAACATGGCCGTCCGCGTAGCAAAGATTGATGGCTCCGGGCAACCTGGCCCCGGTCGGTCGGGTTCCTCTCGCGCTTGAGGGACCGGAGCCGTGCCGTGCAATCGTGATGCATGAAATCCCGCCGGCGGAGGAAGTGGGTGCGCCGGTCAACAAGTTCGGAGCGGGCTTGTCCTTTGCCTGCGGCCACATGTCCGTAAAAATCGAATCACAGAACACCGGGGTCAGCGCGGGCATTCGAATACTCCCTTCGTTGCGGAATGCGTTTTTGACGCCGGGCATAGGTGGCTGGACGGTCCAACCTCCTGCATACATCCAGCCGTTGAGTCCATAACTCCCGGTCCAGCGCGGCTCCTGGGTGGCCGGGTTTACTTCCGTGCTGTTGGGCCACACCCAAGCCGTGATGGCGGTACCCAGGTACCCGACCATGTGCTTGCTATACGGGGCTACGGGACAGATTCGCATCTTGTCCACATTGGCGTAGTTCTCTATCAAGTCTCGCATCCAGAGATTGTTATTGATGCTGTACGGGATCGTGTGTCCGTTGTCGTTTACGTACATGAAGTGGGCCAGACCGATTTGCTTCAGGTTGTTGAGACATTGAATACTCTGGGCCTTGGTCTTGGAGCGCCCCAACGCGGGCAGGAGGAGCGACGCGAGGATGGCGATGATCGCAATGACCACCAATAGTTCAATGAGCGTAAATGCATGGTGGCCATCGCCGCTGGTTTGTTCGGTCACGGTTGCCTGGTCAGCATTGGACGCCCAACTGAAGGTCACGCCGACGCCCGCATCGTGATACTTTTTCATTTGTTGTAATAAGACAGGGGAAGCGATTCTGCATCCGCAACGGCAAGGCTATGGTTTCTTTTCCGCCGCCGGACTGGTGAGCAAAAGTTTTGGATCCAAGATCGGCTGGTCGCCCATCAGTTTTGCCAAAGTGGGCTCGACGGCCTGGACCCAAGCTTCAGTCCCGGTGGGGCTCGGGTGGAGCAAGTCCCACATCAGGTCGGTGTTGATGGTGCCGTCGGGACGCAGGAAGACGGGGTTCACATCCAGCCAGAAGACGTGCCTGCCATCGGCCAGTTGGGCCGTGAGTTCACCGGCGCGGCGACAGGTCTCGATGCACTTGGCAGAGGAATTGAACGCCGGCGGGCTGACCCCTTTCTCGGCATCGCCACCGCGCGGAAAAATGCGCAACACCAGGATTTTTGTGTCCGGATGCCGCTGGCGGATGAGCTCAACGATCGCTTTCGTGCCCGCAAAAATCTGCTCCGGCGTGTGCGTGTGAGCGAAGTTTCGGTCGTCGGCATTGTTGGTGCCGATTAGCAGCATCACCACTTTGGGTGATTTTGCGAATTCAAGCTGGCCGTTCAGGAGATTCCACAAGATTTCCTCGGTGCGTTGGCCGTTCATGCCGAGATTGATGGCATGGCGCCGCTCGAAGTGGCGCTTCCACACGGCCTGATTGGGAGCATATTTCCCGTCGTTCATATCACCGATCGTATGCGTGATGGAGTCGCCAATGAGTACCAGGTCGTAGTTTCCGGCCTTGACCGCTTTCACCTTTTCTTCGTGGCGCGGGTTGTCGTTCCTGGTGGGATAGTTGGCATCTCCCGGCTTGGTCTCGGCGTGGAGAGGCGACACCATGCTTATCAGCACTGCGATGGAAATTTTTAGATGCATTTTTCGGTTCGTGTCAGGGTTGCGAAGGTTAACGAATGCAATTCGCCGCCCGATCCAGCTCAAGCTGAGTGAGCAGCGCTCCCGCGGACTGATCGGTGAATTCAATTTGATCAACTTCGATGTGCCCCCAACCACCGGAAACATTGTCAACGATCTCGAAGCGCGCCCGCTGGCCAATAAAGTCAGCCACCCGCCATTCCACACTACGCAGGGCATCCGAGTTCTCGCCGGTTTGCGTGAGCACGACCTTGTCGTCCACCACGAGATTGATGCAAGTGCCGCCCGTATGGTGGCCGCCGCCAACCAGAAAGGTGATGAAAGGTTGCCGGATCGTGAATTCCGGTGAGATGAGTTTGCCGATGGGTGCGTCGGATTTGGCGTAGGAGTTGGCCAGACGCTCCCCCTGAAATTCCCGGAGGAGTTGTTCCGGTGCGGTCGCTCCCTTGGACGGCACCGCCCCAAAGGCCTCGCCCGCCGTTTGCCATGAACCGTAGTTGGTATTCTCGAAGTCAGCGAACACCTCAAACTTGGGCTTCGCCTTTCCATCGGGTCGAAAACCCTCGGCCAACAAGATCCACTTCCGGCCGCGCGACGCCAAATACTCCTGCTTCACGCCGTCATTGCCCGCCGTGAAACGCGCTTTGACCAAGCCATTGTCCATTTCCACCAAGCCACCGCGACGCTGAACGCGCAGCGGCGGCAGGTCAGAAGGCGGAACTTTCGCCTCGTCATAGACCACGTCCTGGTCGCGATTCTTGGGCTCGTCCGCCCGGGCGCCCAAGACAAAACACAGCGTGGCGAAGACAGAGGCGCCAAGAGCGATGGTTTGCTTCATGTAAGTTGCCTGGTTTATTCGACCGCGCAGTTAATGGCCCAGAGGTGGCGGTCGCGATTCATCCGGTTGTTTGTTTTGATCAAGAGCTGGTTCTCGCCCTTTCTGAGCGTGATCGGAATCCTCGCCGTGGCGAACTCTTCGGCATGGTCGAGCATGGCGACCTCCTCGCCGTTCAGATAGACAATGGCCCAGTTGTCCAGCGCCAGGCGCAGTTTGGCCCGCCGTTGGGAACGACTGGTCAGGGTCGCGCGAACATATACCGAATGTTCCGTCCGCGGGTAGGGGTGACGTGTTTGATAGACCCCTTCGAGCCGGAGCCAACCATACTTGCTGGCAAGAGTGTGAACCGTGTATTCCATCGACCCCAAGGTCATTTTCCCGGGCCAGTCTGCCTGCGCGAGTTGCCGCACGATTTCGTCCGCCGGCTTCTTGAACGCATCGAGGTCGTTCCCGTCGCTGAAGGGTCCAATCACCTGCCATCGCTCGGGACTAACGATCGCAGGCGCTTTCGAGTCTGGAACTTTGTAGAAGTACGAAACCGCCTCGTAGTCGTCGGGACGGGCGGCGGACGTAAAAATCAACGACGAGCGGAACGGGATCGGATCGGGGCCGAAGAAGCGGTAGTAAACGCCGTCCTGATCGGTGCGTCCGCGATTGTCGCGATAGGGACAGCCAACCCAGCGGGTTTGATACTCGTTGAATCCCCACGAGAATCCGAAGTCGTCTTCCACGTTGTGGCCACAGATCACATGAGGATCGGTCTGGCCATCAATCAAAAGGCGCGTGCCGCCATTGTGAAACACCATGTCGCCATGATCCTTCTGCCGCCAGCCCATGATGTAACCGGCGAGAAAGCCGGCGCCCTCGGTTTCCGCGATGGGAAACGGCTCCCGCGGCACGCCGGGAAGGGCGATGTTTCGCTGGGAATGGAAGCGCAACGGCGTCAGCTCAACGCCCTCCCGATACTGCTGCCAGTCGATCATCGCTCCGCCATTCTTGGCGGAGTCGCTCCGGAGGGTGATGCGGCAACCTTTGGAAAACGGGATCGGCAGGTAACAGTTCCAGCCCGGCGAGGCCTTCGGCGGGATAAGCGCGTCGTTGGTGATGGTGAAGTTCGGGAAATTCGCCAGCCCGGCGCTGTTGATGTGATAATCCTCGAATCCCAGCAACGCCCCGAAGAAGGACCGGAAGGGCATCCGCACCTGCGGCTCGGGCGCGTTATCCACTGTGATTTCGATTCCGAGATCGTCGATCTTTTTCTCGCCGAAAACGAACCACAGATGGCGCACGCACCCGGCGCCCTTCACGTTGAGGATTTCGACCGATTTCCCTGCCGGCATCGATAGGTTGGCGGTGGTCCGTCGGGCGCGAAATTGCGTCGGCAGTTGCAGGATCGGCACCGCCGGATCGGCGTAGGTCACCGGGAACGGATCCGCCGTTCGGTGTGAGGTCTTGTCAGCGCCGCGAGCCGACTCGTGGTATGGCAGGATGGCAAAAACCGTGACTGTCGCCCCCATCAGCGCCCAGCTTGGCTTGTTCAAATTCCCCTTCAAGTTTCTCCTTCGCCGCCGGGCTACGAAATGATCGCGCGGATCGGCTCACCGAAGTCGATGGCGAGCCGTTGGCGGCCGGGAATGGTGAGTCGTTCCGAGTCCAGGCCGAGCTGGTGCAGGACGGTGGCGTGGAGGTCGGTCACGTAATGCCGGTTTTCCACCGCATGAAACCCCAGTTCGTCGGTTGCGCCGTGGGCGATGCCGCCGAGGATGCCGCCGCCGGCGAGCCAGACGGAGAACCCGAACGGATGATGATCCCGGCCGTCGCTGCCCTGGGCCCCGGGGGTGCGGCCGAACTCCGTCCCCCAAACCACGAGGGTTTCATCGAGCAACCCGCGTTGCTTGAGATCCTTGAGCAACCCGGCGATGGGGAGGTCCACCTGACCGCAAAGCCGGCTGTGACCATTGCGCAAATCGCCGTGAGCATCCCATTCCCCGGCCCCGCCGTTGCTGCCATGGAAGATTTGAATGAACCTCACGCCACGTTCCACGAGCCTTCGGGCCGCGAGGCATTGCTGGCCGAACGGCGTGGTGGCGGGCTGATCAAGTCCGTAGAGCCGTCGGGTGGCGTCCGATTCCTCGTTGAACGCCACGACTTCCGGCACCGCCATCTGCATGCGGAACGCCAGCTCGTAGGACTTGATGCGCGCGGCGAGGGTCGCGTCTTCCGGGTATTCGATCGCCGCATATCGGTTGAGGCGATCCATCAACTCAAACTCGGCGCGCTGTTCCTCGACAAACACGTCCGCGCCCGGCCCGGCGTACGGCAGTGGTTTTTTGGGGTCGATGGTGAGTTGAACCCCTTGGTGTTCGGGTCCCAGGTAATTCGCGCCATGCGCCCCGGCGCCACCGCAGCAGTCCGCGATCGGACGGCCCATGACCACGAACTGCGGGAGATTTTCGTTGAGCGTGCCGAGGCCATAGTGGATCCACGAGCCGATGGTGGGATGCTGGCCTTCGAGAACGTGACGGCCGGTGTGGAACTGAAGCTGCGCCCCGTGGTTATTGTCCGTGGTCCACATCGAACGCACCACCGCGATGTCGTCGATGCAATCGCCCACGTGCGGCCACCAATCGCTCACCGCCAGCCCGCTGCGTCCGCGCTGGCGATAGCCGACCTGCATGGGGAAAATCTTTGGCTGCACCTTGTGCAGTCCCGCCACCAACTCACGCAGGTTCTTCTTGAGATGCGGCGAATCGAGCGTCCCCTGGTAAGGCGTTTCAGCGATGGTCTTCCCCTCATAGCGATTCAGAGCGGGTTTGGGATCGAAACTCTCCATCTGGCTCGTGCCCCCGACCATGAAGAGCCAGATCACACTGCGGGCCCGGGGAGCGAAGTGAGGCAGCCCGGGAAGGTGCCCACCGGCCGGCCCGACGACGCCGGCCCGAGCGGTCCCTTCCCGCGCCAGCAACGCGCCGAGGACCATGCCCGTCATACCCATGCCACAATCGGCCAGGAAGGATCGCCGGTTCCGGGGGATCGCCCACCGCGCTCGGTTCGTGGGTTGCATGTTCAGCGAATGCTAATGAAATCGTTGTGATTGAACAGTACCAAGATGAGGTTTTCCTTCGCCCGCTCCCGGGGTTCGATGGCCGGTGACACGGTGGCGGCATCCCCGACGGTTGCCGGGGTCAGCCGGGACGGATCGGCGAGCAACGCCGATTGATCTTCGAGGAATTGCCGGCAGGCGCTGGTTTCCGCGGGCGTCGGCGTCCGGCTGAGGACGCCCGAGAAGGCGGCGTTGATGAACTGTGCCTCGTCGGCTGTACCGCCGAGGGTGGCGCTGATGGATCGGGCCAGCCGCCGGGACTGGGTCTTGACCAGCACACTGTTGGCCAGGGCCAGGGCCTGTTGCGGGACAATGCTTTCGTCGCGACGATAGCACTCTGTGACCCCCGGTCCATCGAAGGTACGGGTGAATTCCATAAGCTTTTCCTTCGCGTGCCGGAAGTAAACGCTGCGCCGGGGCAAGGTCTCGCCCGCTCCCTGGTCCAACTCCGGACCACCCATCGTCCAGTCTAGTTCGCCAGCCACAGAGAGCACGCTGTCCCGCACCACCTCGGCTTCCGCCCGCCGCACGTTCATCCGCCACAGGTGGACGTTGTCGGGATCCCCCGCCTCGTTCCGCGCCATCAGCGCCCCTCCCGAAGATTTCATACGATACGTGGCCGACGTGACGATGAGCCGGTGCATGGCCTTCATACTCCAGCCCTGCCGCACGAATTCCCCGGCGAGCCAGTCCAACAACTCCGGGTGACTGGGCGGCTTGCCGGCCTTCCCGAAATCAAAAACCGTCGGCACCAGCGGGCTGCCCAAATGCCGCATCCAGAGATGGTTCATCGCCACGCGGGCGGTCAACGGATTCTCCGGGCTGGCGATCCAACGCGCGAGAGCAAGTCGGCGGCCGGTGGATGACTTCGGATACACTGGCCCCAGCGGTGCATAATTTGTGGATTCTTCAAGCGCGGCGCGACGAGCCGTGGACAGGGTTTCCTTTGCTGTGGTCGCCTTCTTCTCCGCTTCGGTCAGCGCTGTTTGCGCTTTGGCATCGGCCCGCTCCGGTCGTGCGCGCAACGACTGCACCAGCCCTTCCGCCTCAGCCAGGGCGCACTCCACCTCGGCGACGCTCACCTGTCGTTCCGCTCCGGCCGCCGCGCGGGCCGCAGGTTCGGGTTTGCCTGGAACCAGGCCATACTTCAGGCGCTCGGCGATGATGCGCTGCTGGAGCGAGACGTGTTGCGCCCGGGCGAGAACGACCTGGTGGGTGGCGAGCTCCGCCGCAACCCGCAGCGACTCCACCCCATTCGTGGACCAGAGGGCAGATGCCCATGCGGAAGCCACCTTCTTCTCTGCGGCCACCACATTGGCGTCGCTCCGTGCCAGGGCATCATTCACGGCCGATTCGCTGAGCGCGGGATAATAACTTTCCAACGGCAACGCCACCGCAAACACCTCCGGGGGCTGGCGGGCGAGAAAGCCGGGTAGGCGCGGAAGCACAGGTTGATTCGTCTCGGGCCGCGCTTCGTCGCCGCGGGTAAAAACGTAGGTCGGCTCGGCCAGCCGCGAATCGAAAACCCGCACCATGCTGTTGGCGTTGAGATCGCCGGCGTACGAGAGGATATTTGTCCGAACCTCGTATGGCTCGAAGAACGCCCGCATCCGATAGAAGTCGGCCTGCGAGATGGGATCAAATTTGTGCTCATGACACTTGGCGCAATTCAGGGTCAGCCCAAGGAAGGCTTTGCCGGTGTGCTCAACGGTTTCCTCCAGCCACACATTGCGGTTGTAGCGAAACCAGTTCCGGACCAGAAACCCAGTGGCCCGGAGCGCGCGGGTGTCAAGCGGAGCGAGTTCATCCGCCGCGAGCATCTCGAGAATCATGCGGTTGTAGGGTAAGTCCGCGTTCAGCGATTCAATGATCCAATCGCGCCAGCGCCAGATGTACGGCTGGCTTTCCCGCACCTCGGCGCCGTGCCCCGCCCAGTCGCTGTAACGCCAGATGTCCATCCAATGCCGGCCCCAGCGTTCCCCATGGCGGGGGTTGTCCAGCAACCGCTCGACGATCTGCGTGTAGAGCGCATCGCTGGGCTGCGCGGTGAACTCGTCCAATTCTGCCGGTATGGGAGGGACGCCGACGAGGTCCAAGTAGAGCCGTCGGATCAAGATGTGCGGCGGCGCGGGATCCAGGGGGACCAATCCGCGTTGTTTGTGCCCGACGGCAAGAAACGCATCGATCGGATTGCGGACCCATCCGGAACTCGCCGTCGGCACCGTGGGTTGTTTGACCGGGCGGAACGCCCAGTGTGAAAGGGCATCCACCCGATTGGAGTGATTGGATTCGGGCAGCGCCGCGCCAGCCGCCACGTCGGCGAGAACTACGAAGCCGAGGAGGAGGCAGAAGGTGGGTAGCGGCAATCTCCTCCTGGCAGAGAGCATAGCTTCGTAGATATGATTTCCCGCGGTAAAGGGCATGCGGTTTTCCGTTCCTAGCAGCTCACCGAAAACGAGGCTGACCGTTACCTGCCGGTTCGGCTGAACACACGCTGAGTTTTGCCGTTTCAACGGTGGCTGACAACTTCAGAGTGCATTCGATTTTGTTCGACCCAACGGATGCCGGGATCGCCGGAGTGGTGAGCCGGTAGACGCGAAGGGCGGACTCGGGGACGAGGCCACGGACGGTCTGGACCTTTGCCTCAGTGTTCCTCAGTGCGCTCCAATCATCCGCCCCAGCACGTTGCGCGTGATTTGCTGGGCGCGGGCATCCGGACCTCGGGGTTTGCTGGAGGCCGCCGGGCGCACGTAGCCGGGCGGCGCGCTCAAGCCGTCCGCCCACCAACAGGTCGCCGCGTTGAAGACGACGTTCCCGCGCGGTCCTGGATAGACGGTGGCGGTGAACTGTCCGCCATTGGGTTTGCCATCGGACTGCGTGGGCGCGGTGGCCACGATTTCCAGGCCGGGAATCTTTGCCGGATCCCCATGCCATTCCCAACCAACGAGACCGGGAATGCCTTCGCCAAGCTTCATCCCGGTGCCGGCAAAAACCCAGTGCTCGGGCTTCGCGCAGACCCAGTCCGCGCCGCCCGTCACCGGTCCGGTGCTGTGGGCGCCGATGAGTTCGTTGGCGTAGGGACGCTCGTGCGCGAGCGTCTTCATGGCCTCAAACTCGAAGGTACCGCCCGGCGGTCCGAACACGCCGACGCGCTCGAAGATCCGATGGGCATTTCCGCGCGGATCAGGTGACAGTTGGATGCGCCCGCAGACGGCATTCCCGGAGAAGAAGCCGATGCTTAGCCCGTGGTCGATGGCGGCCTGCAAGTGGCGGAACATCTCGATGGAGTAATACTCATCGTGGCCCACGGAGAGAAATCCCTTCGCGCGCCGCAGTCCGCCGGGATCGGCATGGGTATCGCGGTTCGAGATGTAAGTGACGTCGTAACCCTCGGCTTCGAGCCAGTAGGCGAAGGGGAATTCCCACAGAAACCATTCGCCCGAACCGGTGCTCAAGGGCGCGTCGAGGATCTGGCAATACTTGCCGTACGGACGATTGAAGCTGACCTGCACGTCGCCGCCCCACCACCACTGATGTTGGCCGTTGTCATAAAGGGCGAACTGGCTGGGCCAGCGGTTGTAGGCCTGCCAGGTGTGATCCGAACACTGAAAAACGAGGTCGGCGCGGCGGTCATCGCGCACGATGAAGATGACGTAGCTTTGCATCCCTTCGCGTTCGGCCGTGAGCTTGCCGAGATAGACGCCGCTGGGCCAGTCCGACGGAATCTTCAGCGTGGCGCATGGCTCCCACGGGCAATCGCGCACGCGCTTGGGGCCGATGGCCGGCTCGTCCTGCACCGCACCCGGGAACGGCCCGAGCGTCGTGAGGTGACGTCCTCCGGTCCCGCCGTAGAAGCCCATGCGATACACGTCGATGGTGAACGGGGACGCCGGATTGGTGCTGACGAAGAATTGGATACTCTCGCCCGCTCGCGCGCTGGTGTGCGAACAGTAACCTTCAATCCATGGACAGCGATACTTGGTGACGGGATCGATTCGCGTGTTCTTGAGCATCCAGTCGCGCGTTCCAGGTTTCTGATTCTCGCGGCGGACGAGGTCAGACCGGGCGCGTTCTCCCCATGACGCGCAACCGGAGAGCGCGGCGACGGCACCCAGGCCGAGCGTGCGTTTGATCCATTCGCGGCGGGGCAATCTGCTAAGGTTGGCGGCTTCGAATGAGGAATGTTTCGCGTGTTTTCTCTTCATTGTTGTTAGCTCCAAATAGACCACCCGCCTGCTACCGCCCTTCCTGGTCTTTTAGCTCCGGCCAAATGCTCCTCATCTGATACGCCGTCAGGGAAACCAGGCGAGCTTCGCTGCCGCGGGCAAAGACGGACACGCCCGTGCTGTCCGGACGGGTCGGGTAGGCCCGCAACGTCAGGCACTGGCGGCCATTAGCGAAAACTTCGATAACGCTTCGGTCAATGAACACGCGCAGATGCAGCGGCTCGCCATCTTTGAGATACAAGGGGCCGATTTCCGGAACTCGCGAGGCCACGTCGGGGCTAAGCGAGGCTTGGGAAACGTCGATCATCAGATGACGTTTGTTGGACTTCCATGGCCAGGCGTAGCCATGCATAGACAAGCTGATGGTCGTTTGCTCCTCGCCGTTGGGGCTCTGCAGGACGCGCAACCCGACTTCCCGGGCTGCTTTAGGATCAATCACTGCCTCCAGTTCCATGGCCCGGCCCTGCACCCCGGCGAGTGTTTGCTGGCCGTTGGCGGGGATGGTGACATTCTCGAGCTTCACCGGATTGAAGCGCAGCTTTTTCAGCTCTTCGACAGGCTCGATCGTGAGCGGGTTGATGGGACGGATGTTCCAACCTTCATCGGCTGTGACCAACTTGTTCGCCGAGAGTTGACGTGGCAGCGAGACCATTCCGCCCTTGTGTCCGAGCATGTTGTCCTCGATCGTGCATTCCATGACATTCCACAGGCCGATGCACCGGTTGTCCGCGTCGACGAATCCGGTGGGGGCGTGCAGGCCGCCGCGCATGACCGGCCCGTAGTTCATCCGTCCATGGTGCTCGATCGAGAAGCGACCGCGTTCCAGATCGGATTTGCCGATGTAGTATTCCGGTCCCCGGTTGTGGCTGAAGAACAGGAGGAGGTGTTTGCCGTTGCCGAGGGACAGGACGTTATTGCAGGAACCGTCGGTGCCAGGGTCGGTGAAATAGCCGTCGCTCAGATAGTTTCCCATGGAGTCCCATTTCGTCAGGTCATTGGAGCGCAGGATCTCCAGAGCGGTATTGGGTCCGCCCGCCGACTTGGTGATGTAATAATAATCTTTCTCGCGCCAGATAAAGTTGTCCGCTCCCGGAAACTTGACCGGGTGCTCGGTCCATGTGTGCAGCAATGGGTCGCTCGCTGTGAACAGTTTTCCCTCGCCGATCGTCAGAATCACCCGGCCGTTGTCGGCCCAGGCCTGCCCGGTGCCGCCACGGATCGCCGTGGGCAACATGGGCAGATCACGCCAATGCACCAGATCATCACTGACAGCATGTCCCCGGCTCCACTGCAATCCAGGTGGGCTGTAGAGGTAAAAGAGGTGGTACTTGCCCTGCCATTTGCATAAACCTGCGGGATCGTGCAGGCCAAAGCCCGGCGGCGAGAAATGATAGAGCGGTCGAAAGGAATCAGCTGCGGCGGACTTTCGGTTCTGAAGAAAATACGCAACGTGTGCATCGGCATCCATGTTATCGAAATCGGGCTGTGCCTTTTTCGCTGCCGGAATTGCTGCTGGATTGGTTGTGGCTGGCTGAGGCGGCGGGTCGGCGGCGTGGATGGTGACCAGACCAGCGAGAAGGAGGACGGTCAGAGCCGGGAATGGGGATTTCATATTAAAGAACGAGTGTTTGCGGGTGTAGCGTGCGTGGAGTGTTCACCGGTGACCCGAAGCGTTCGCTGGCGCAAAAGTGCTGGTCCCCGTGTAGATAGATTGCAGCCTCCAGCTTTTGATATCTTTCGCGCGGACGGAACCGCTTTCGCTGAAAAGGCTGACCCCGAGATTCTGCGCGGCGTAACGATGGGGAGACAATGCGGCCAGACGGTCGTTGGCGAAAATCTCAATGATGCTTTTGTCGAGGAAGACCCGCAGCTCAAGGTTTTCGGCCGGCCTCAATTCGAACGGAATCTTCGTTTCACCCAGGGTCAGTGTATTCACCGCCGGCTCGAACGTGATGGGAAAGCCATTCCTGCCCTCCGGGTCACAGTAGATCTGGACGCCAAATTTTCGGGCCGAACCAGGCTGGAAAACGATCCTCAGCTCGAGTGTGTCTCCGGTGATTCGTTTGAGTGGGTGGACAGCGTTCGCCGGGATCGTCACGTTTCTTTCGGAGCGTGCACGGTAGCGGAGCTTTTCCAGTTCCCGGAGCGGTTTGACGCGCAGCACTCCATCCGCCGGGAGGCTCAATTCACGCGGCAGGCATTGGATGCTGCTTTGGATGGTCACGTCCTTGAGCCTATGCTTGACCCGCGACCAGGCCCACATCACTCGCCGGCCATCGGGAGTCAGCAGGCTCTCGGGGGCGAACACGTCGGCGTCCTCGTCTCCCCCTTTGAACGCACACATCCAGTTCATCCGCCCATGCGATTCGGGCAGAAACTTTTCGTCCTGAAAGCGGCCCAGGTAATAGCGGCTCCCAATCCAGTGACTCAGGCAGAGCAGCATCCACTTGTCGCCAATGCGAAACATGTTTGGGCAGGAGATGTCTTCATCGCGCGGCACGTCGAGAGCGGGCATCCGGTCGTGAAGCAGACGGCCGAGATATTCCCAGCTTTTTAGATCCGAGGATTTCATCCAGTGCGGATCCTTGCCACCGGAAACCGCATAATATGTTTCGCCATCAAGCCAGCAGTCAGGGTCCCAATGCCGCATCTCCGGAAGTGCTCCCGACCTGGTCTTCGGGTTCACCGGCACCGGCTTCGACCAGCGCTCCAGCAGATCGTCCTCGGCGAACGCGATCTGATTTCGCCCGGAACCTTCCCCGTGATAGATGATCGCCGGCCGGCCTTCCTTGGTGAAAAAGCCGGTCCCGCTGAACAGACCGTGCCCCATGGTGGCGGGGGTGAGCGTGGTGGGATGCCATTTCCAATGGACCATGTCCGTGCTGGACACATGCGCCCACGAGGTGCCGGCTTTGGCTTCGTAGATGTAGTGGAGATGGTATCGCCCCTTCCAGTAGAACGCGGCGTTTGGGTCGCCCGGCGCCGTCGTTCCCGGATGGGCCAGATGATAGGTCAACCACGTCGATGGCGGATCCGTCGGTAAGACGGGCGTCTCCGGTTGTGACTGAGCCGGGGATGAGGCGGCGGCCTGTGCCGCGAAGACCGCCATGGCAACGAGGAAAAGCCATGACGCCCTCGGGTTGGCGAGCCACGTGCGACTCAGCTCTTGCTTAACTTCGGTACTAATTGGGATTGCCACTGCGATCACGATTGGTACTCCAAATTTTCAGGGGAGAGAGCCGATCCGCCGTGCCCGGATCGAGGCGCCGCCCTTGCGGGTAAACTTCTCGACGGCCCCCACATTCCCCTCGACAACCCAGTAGTTGATATCGGCAATGCCTAAGTTCTTCAGATCGCTAATATCACTGACGAGCGTCTGCCATGCGTTCTGGGTATTCGTTTGTCCCGGCCCCGGTTGTTCCGTGTTCATCTGTTCGATCGTGAACCCGTGCTTACCCGAGACCGTGATGTGCTGGGTGTTGCGGTAGGTGCCCACCCGGCCAAAGCGGGAGGCATGGTGAGCAAAAACAAATTCCAAGCCGCTGAAGTTGGAGGCTACCACGATGTTGTCTGCATCGGTATGCTCGTTAACTTGGATGCCGGTATGATATCCGGTCACGACCACGGTGCGCAGGATGGTTAATGCACCGTTATTGCACGCCGGGGTGGTCAGGCCGGTGGTGCCGTGGGTTGGTTTGGAGGCTTGCACGTTGTATACGCCGGTGTTGATGAACACGTTCTCCAACTTGCATTGAACGGCGTGCTGCAGGTCGATACCGCCGATGCCCGGATCGTCGTAAGTCCGGACATCCAGATTCTTAATGACCACATGGACCGCCGAAAAATCCCCGTACAGGACATTGGTCGAACGGCTGGCCGAGATGACTGCGGGGCCTGATTTGGACAGGCTCTTGACGATCGTGCCGTTGTTCAGCAACGAGGATGATCCGATCGTCCCAAACACGGGTGTTGGTTCGCTCGCGCCCACGATTTCCACGGTGATCCAACTCAGGATGGGGTTCGAAACCGGAGGGATGATGACCCTGCCTCGATAGACGCCGTCCGGCAGATACATTTTCCCTCCCCCGGCCTCGATCACTGCCTTCAAGCATGCCGAAAACGCTTCCGTGTTCTCCGTCTTGTCGTCGCCCACGGCCCCGTAATTAGAGCTTGTCCCAAAAGCCCGGATTTTCCGATATAGATTAGAAGTGTTCAACGGTTGTGGCGAAGAATAAGGTAATGTCACGATTGGGTGATGCGAAATCGCCCTTGCCCCTTTTGCGGTACGCAGCACTCCTGGGATTTGTTCAGTGAGCAAAATCTGCTGGCGGTGCTCAGGCTGCCCGAGCTTGTGGTTGCGCGGCCTCGGCGCGTAGTTGCATGCGTGCCAGGACCCAAAGATTGTGCACCAACACCGTCCAAGCGACCGTCAAGGCCCGGTGGGTGAATCCTTTGCTGCGCACCTGCCCGCTGAGGAACACGTTTTTGATAATGCTGATGCGCCCCTCGGTTTGGCCGCGCCGCCGCTGGAGTCGTTTGAATTTCCACGAACCGCTCCGCGCGCGCAGTTGTTGGGGTGAGCGCGGGCAGACGGCATTGTAAATGCCCTCCTCGGCCAAACCAACCCGGTTGACTTCGTTGTCGAATCCACGGTCGGCGGCCACGGCTTTGAGTTTGGGACCGTAGGCTTGTTCCATGCGCCCAAGGCTCCAGGGCAACAAGGCCGAATCGGCCGGCGCGCGCTCTTGGAAGAGCTCCCAATCCAGAATCAAGCCTTGCGGGTTTTCAGCCAAGAGTAAGGTGTTGCCAAACTCCACTTCGGCGCCGGCCTTTTTGCGCACAATCACGTGCACGTCCGGTTCGTAGAGGCTCAAGATCTTATCCGCATTGGCCACTGGCTGCTCTTGGAGAATCCGCTGGCGCGCTTGCTTGCGGGCCTGCGGCAATTGCTGCAGCACTCCGTCCATGCGTCGGAGCACCTGCTGGGCTTGCGCCTGAGTCCAGTCGGTCTTCTGCCAATGCTGGGCGAGGAGCTCGCGGTAGCGCCGGGCGTGATTGCGCACCGTGCCAACCAACCGGTCCATCTGGCGCAGAGTTTTTTTGCGACGGCGCTGACGGTCGGTCTGGCGGCTGGCGTGAGTCATCTGGATGCAGAGCCGGTTGATGCGCGTCAGGAAACTTTGCGGCGGTTCCATCCGATGCTTCAGGGCCTGGTCGCGAATCAGTTGGACGGCTTTCATCAGCGTGCGCGTGGCATCGCGCAACAAGACCCAATCGACCGGATAGTGAATGTTGGCGCTCAGGCAGGTCGTGTCCAGGAACGCACTCTCTAAATCCACCGCCTCAGGCAGGACTAATTTCTGCGGAGTGGCGGCGCCCACGCCCAGGAGTTCCTGAACGACTTGCCGGAGACCCGCTTGGGACCACCATTTGTCGTAACGTTCGAGCGTGCTCTTACTGGGCACGGTGATGCAGGGCAGTTCACTGACGCCGCAGAAATATTGGAGCAGAGGGCTGTCGGCCAGGCGGGCGGCGAACCCGCGATAGTCCTCCTGAAGGAGCAAGCGAGCGAGGTTGCAGCGCAGCGCGCGCCGGCAGTGACGCTGGCGGTTTTGTTGGGCCTTGGCGCCGACCTTTTTGCGTTGGCCCAACCACGGGGCGAGATCTTTTTGCATCAGGCGCGTTTCCAGCCCACTGCTGAGCAACAAGGAATCGATGCGCAACAACTGATCGCGGAGCTGGCGATAATCGACGTTGCCCTCGATGGTGGGCAGGACTTGCGGTAGGGGTAGTTCAAAAGGGATAATGGTGGGGTCAGGCATGAAGATAGAGTATAATCTATCTTAGCCAAGGCAAGTCCTATTTTAAAAAAATGCAAACGACCTACCCGCTCAAAGTTCAAGTCATGCGCTCCAAGGGCCAGCAACCCCGCTTCTACGTCAGTTTTCCTTTGGCGCTGGCCGCCGCCATTGGTTTGGAAGGCGGGGAAAGCGTTCAGTGGGAACTGCTGGATCGGAGCGAACTTCACCTGCTGCGCCCACAGACGCCGCCACCGACCACCAAACGGCGAGCGCTCCCAAAATGACCCACCGGAGCCAGCATAATTATCGATTGGGGCCGCTTTACGCCAAGACTAATGCGTATACTTGCCCGCGGCCTTGGGAAAACCGCGTGTTTGCGCGCGCTGGGCTTTTGGGACAAGCTCTAAATAGGGGACATTTCTAAAGAGTTTCGACACGCGAAAACTCCGAGCCAAGCCATTGAAATCCTTGGTTAGAAAGCCGCGGAAGATTGCACCCACATACGAAAGGACATTGACATGAAACTCATCGCCATCCAGATCGCCATTCCGCTCTGCTTCGTCGTGGCGGTCGTTGCCGCACCAACGACCAACTCATTCCAGGACAAAACCCTCGTGGTGTGGGCCGCCCCGGCAAACCTGACGCAACAAGCGGGCAGCGCGTTGACCATTGATGATGGTCAGTCGCACTTCGACGGAATCATCTTCGGCGAGATCACCCCCAAGAAATGGATGCCGGGCAGCGACGGTTTCCGCCGCACGTGGAAGGAACAGGGGAATTGGCCGGACGAAACCGCCGATACCACCACGTTTGTCCAGCTGGCCATTGTTTACCGCGGAAACGAAGTAAGTTTGTTTCGCAACGGTCGCGACTACGCGCATTACACCATGCCAAATCCGCCGCAGGCATTTGGCCCGCAGGCGACGGTGATGTTTGGACGGCGGCACTTGGACGCGGGCGATAAGGATCATTCCTTCGCCGGCCGGATCAAGGACGCGCGCATCTACGATCGGCCGCTGGATCGCGAAGCCATTGCCGCTTTGGTCCCTGGCAAGATGTCCGGTGACCTGAAACCCTGGGCTTGGTGGTCATTCGCCGACGAAGGCCTGCGGGAAAAAACCGGGCGCTTCAACCAGATCAGCCTCTCGGGCGATGTGCGGATCGAAGACGGCTGCCTGGTTCTGCCGGGCAGGGGAGCAACGGTTTTTACCAGCAACCTGAACAGCGATGACACGAACCAGTCTCCCGTTCCGCGAACTTGGTCATTGAGCAGCCCGGTGCCGGAAGCGGTGGTCCGCTCGGCACGGCTGCTGCGCGAACGTTTCCTCGCGGATCCATACCGTCCCGCTTACCACTTCTGCGTTCCAGAGGACATGGGGATGCCGGGCGATCCCAACGGCGCTTTCTACCACAACGGGCGTTATCATTTGATGTATCTCTACAACCGCAGCGGCTCGGGCTTCTGCTGGGGACACGTCTCCAGCGGCGACTTGATTCACTGGCGAAATCATCCCGATGCCATCGGACCGGGTCACGGTGACGAGGGCGTTTTCAGCGGCGGTGCCTTCGTGGACGACGACGGCAGCGCGTATCTATCGTATTGGATGCTGTGGGGGGCCAAGGGCATCGGTATCGCGCAGAGCCGTGGCCTTGATTTTGATTCCTGGACAAAACTCGACGCCAACCCGGTGATCAAATCCACGGAGTGGGGAATCACGGAGGCAAAGGACCCCAACGGAAAGACTTTTCTCTACGGCTCCGCCGACCCGTCAAACATCTGGAAGAAGAACGGGCGCTATTACCTGCTGACCGGCAATCTGCTTGTGCTGAACAAAATTGGCCGCGCCACGAATGCTCCGCCTGCAGAACAGGGCGACCGCCTCTACCTCTTCGTTTCGGATGACTTGAAAGAATGGAAATACCTCCATTCTTTCTATGAACGGAAGCCGGAGTGGACCGACCGTAGCGAAGACAACATGTGCCCCAGCTTTCTGCCGCTGCCGGCGAG
>JANOHH010000418.1:0-1236 GCA_031406395.1 Verrucomicrobiota bacterium
CGGATCCGGGTGATGCTCGGGCTCGTGATGCCGCTGCCGCGAAACTGGTAGAGTGTCGGGATTTCCTGACCGCCGTCGGTGAGCGGCTATTATGGGGTGGATGCGAACCGGTGAAGGGCTACGATCCAAGGACATATTCGCTGACTGAGTTCGATCCGCTCGTGTGGTTGAAGCTGTATGGCTCGACGTTGATGTTCACGGGAGAATACGAAGTGAAACCGACCGGCCCTTTCTCCGTGCTCGAATTGAAAGCAAAGTTTCGCTCCAATCTTGATCCGGGCGACTACCCATATCCCTTCTGGCATTCCCCGAAGAAATGGCAGGCCTACCTCGACCTGACATCGCTGTGCGTGGTCTTTCGTGACGATAAGATTGTTGCCGTCTATCGGGTGGCGGAGTCTGATCCGACGAAACCACCCGCTGAACGGAAATGGGATGGAAAGTGGCAGTGGACCGATGCGGATGGAAAGCAACAGCCGCGCGTTGCCCTCTTCACCTACATGTTCGGTGCTGACAATCCCCATCGTGCCGGCGTGGATGAGGCGTATCGTCGCCTTGAGGCACGGTTCCGTGCCAATGATTGCACATCCTGTCATTCGCCCGACAACGCCGGAAAGTCCAAGGCGCTTCTCTTGTTGAACTACCCCAACCAGTCACTGGCGTCGAGGCATACGCTCCTGCAAACACTGAAACATAATGAGATGCCACCTCAAGACTTTGAACAGAACAAGCCCGCAGGTATCACAGACGATACAAAACGCAAGGAACTGGTCCAACTGGCTCAAACCTTTGTCAAACAAGCGGACGTCGCCGTCGCCTTTGAATCGTCTCGGAAAGTGGCCACTCCAGAGCTTAAGAACAAATGAACGGCGACCATTTCGACCGGGCCATGGTCAGAAGTTCTTCCGCGTGTCAGGCTCGCTTGCCACCTGAGACGGATTGCGCAGACACATGAACCCGCGGTATGATCAAACCACCATGAGATCGGTCGGTTCAAAATCGCGCGGCTTTACGTTGATTGAATTGCTGGTGGTCATCGCGATCATCGCGATTCTTGCCGCGATGTTGCTGCCGACGCTCAGTCGGGCAAAACTCAAGGCCCAACGGATCACCTGTGCGAATAACCTTAAGCAGCTCGGTTTGGGCATGCGGCTTTGGGCCGAGCCGCCGCTGGCCGCCGGATCGGGCGGCGTGCGCTCACCCGCCGTGGACTTGGCGCAGGCGGTCGATGCCGTC
>JANOHH010000450.1:0-1554 GCA_031406395.1 Verrucomicrobiota bacterium
TGGTCAAATTCATCCAGCTGTTCCTTCAATGCCCGCCGCAGCTTCTTCAGTTTGCGCTCGGGAATGAACACGGCCACCAGCTCGAGGGTGGCCAGCAGGCGACGCGTCCCAATGCGCGAGTCGTGAACCGCGCTGGCGGAAAACTTTCGCTGGCAACGCTTGAGTCGTTTGCGATACCTCCGCCATTGCCCGGCCAGCGCCGCGCCCAGATGCTGCAACACATCCACAAATCAAAAATTAAGAAATAATAAGGTGAATGAAACCGTGCGCTGCCTAAAGTCGGCGGAGGTTTTTGGCGTCGCTATTTTTCATTTGGCATTTTGGGTTTTGCACTGTGCGGCGGGCGCGCCAGTTCCACACGCGGATACTTCGCCAGGTGTTTGGTGGATGACCCGCGAATCTTTGGGACGGCCGTTGCGAGCGCCATGAATTCAACCTGACTCCGTCGCACCGGGTCGCGATCGGTCCGGGCCGCACGATGATACGTTCCATCCCCGAACAACACCCGCGCCTTGACGTTGTCCGCCAGTGGCGTGGCGAGGATTTCATTGATAATGCGGTCGCGCAACAGGCCGTCCAGGATGGGGAACACGGTTTCGATCCGGCGAAACAGATTGCGCGGCAGCCAGTCGGCGCTGCCGACGAACACTTGGGGCTGGCAGGCGTTTTCAAAATAGTAAACCCGCGTGTGTTCCAGAATCCGATCCACAATGCTGCGCACGGTGATGTTTTCGCTCACGCCGGGTATGCCCGGGCGCAGACAACACACGCCGCGCACAATCAAATCAATCTTCACGCCCGCCTGAGAGGCGCGATACAGGGCTTCGATGATTTCCTGCTCCGCCAGCGAATTGATCTTGGCGATGATGCGTGCCGGCGAACCCAGCCGCGCATGCTTGGCCTCGCGTTCGATCAGTTCCAGCACCCGCCGGTGCAAATCGAACGGCGCGACGACGAGTTGGCGCATGCCCTGAAACTGGCAGATGCCGGTGAGCAGATTGAACAGGTTGGTCGCGTCCTCGCCGAAATCCGGCCGGCAGGTCAACAACCCGAGGTCGGTGTACAGCCGCGCGGTGGTGGGGTTGTAATTGCCCGTCGCCAGGTGAACGTAGCGCCGGATCTCCGCGCCTTCGCGCCGCACAACCAGGGTGATCTTCGCGTGCAGCTTTAAGCCGACCAGGCCGTAAACCACATGCACGCCGTTCTCTTCAAGCCGCCGCGCCCATTGGATGTTGTTCGCCTCATCGAAGCGCGCGCGTAATTCCACCACGGCCGTCACCTGCTTGCCGTTTTTCACCGCATCCATTAGCGCGCCAACGATGCGTTCATCGCCGCCCGTGCGATAGAGCGTCATCTTGATCGCCAGCACGTCACGGTCCTGCGCTGCCGATGTCAGAAAGCGCACCACGCTGTCGAAATGTTCGTAGGGATGATGCAGCAAAATGTCGCGCTCCCGAATGGCGGCAAACAAATCTTCCCGCCCCTGCAAGACCAGCGGCTCCGGGGCCACATAAGGGGAATCGCGCAGTTCCGGCGAATGATCGCCCTGATACA
>JANOHH010000474.1:0-4307 GCA_031406395.1 Verrucomicrobiota bacterium
GCGCGGCTTCTGGGAGGTTGCCGCGCCACCTCGCGCCGCCCACTCCCAGCAGCGAAGAGCGTCTCACTCCGCTCTGCGTTCTCTTTTTGCATTTGCCATTGTTCTTCTTGAATTGGACCGCTTCCTTCGTCCTCGCCGAGACCAAACCCAAAGCAACATTTGATCGGTAAATGGCAAGAATTGTGGCAACCGAATTTGCTTTTTCTGGAATCATTTCATCGAGCAGAAAATTCGGCGCCGCCCGCGGGTGAGGCCAACTGCGGAAACGCCGCCGGTGTAAACTCGAACGCTCTTTGAAACTTTTTACGATCACGGTGCAGGATCCTTGGTTCAGGCCTGCGCCAGACGCACCACGGTACCTACATTGAACCAATCGCAATTCCCCGGGTCTCTCGGCCACCCCCTGGCCGCTTGACCCGGTTTTTTCTGTCCGCCGCCACCTTTACACCTCAGGCCTTAGCCCTTAGAATTTTAGTATTCCCAATGGTTCGCACTTCCTGCACGAACGGGTCGTTTGATTTGTGCGCAGGCATCCGTTTCGCATCCCCTAAAATCTACTCCGGCTTACGATTCCCTCCAATCGGTATGGCGATGGGAACGATCAGCGGCAACTCAATCACGGCAACGACTAAACCGCCCCGCTCTGCCTGAAACCCCTGAACAACTCCCCCCAGCAAATCGACGCTCAACTCGTCGCGGCGGGTTGCGTCGTTCAGCATTTCAAAAAGATGGATATATCCGCCGGTCGGGGCATTTCCTCGGCCGAAGCGCCGCTCAAATTTGGCACGTGCAATTGTCTCCTGTTGGTCGATCGCAAAGCCTTCGGCTCCGTGAGACCAAGCATTACGTCCCACTACTCTCGGGCGTGACTATCCCTGGCGGCGACGAATGAGCTCACGCCCACCACCAGTGTCACCCGTCATCACGCAGCTCCCATGTGATACTGCCCCGTTCGGAAGTCCGCCTCGCGGCGGTTCCGCGCACTCAGCAACCGCGGCCA
Source organism: Verrucomicrobiota bacterium (assembly GCA_031406395.1). Taxonomy (GTDB): domain Bacteria; phylum Verrucomicrobiota; class Verrucomicrobiia; order Limisphaerales; family JADLHS01; genus JADLHS01. The sequence goes on from JANOHH010000474.1 coordinate 1,001, forward strand.
GGTAAACTCGGAACTCCAAACCAACCGCCCGCTTAATCCGCTGTGCGGCCGTGCGCGGCCTGTGCCCGGTATTTACCCGGATTCATTTTGCCGATTGACTCGCCCGGTGGCTTCCGCAAATTGTCTCCCGCCATGATGAAGCTCTCGCGCGCGCTGCTCTCCGTTTCCGACAAGACCGGATTGATTCCCTTTGCCCAAACCCTCGTCGCGGCTGGGGTGGAACTGATCTCCACTGGGGGCACGGCCAAAGCCCTGCGCGACGCGGGCCTCGCGGTCAAGGACATCAGCGAGCACACGGGCTTTCCGGAAATGCTCGATGGCCGCGTGAAGACGTTGCATCCGAAAGTCCATGGCGGCCTCCTTTACATTCGGGGAAATGAAACCCACGAAATGGCGGTGCAAGCCCACGGCATTGCACCGATTGATCTGGTGGTGGTGAACCTGTATCCGTTTCAGGCGACGGTGGCAAAACCGAACGTGGCGCTGCACGATGCCATCGAAAACATTGATATCGGCGGCCCCTCCATGCTCCGCAGCGCGGCGAAGAATCATGATAGTGTGACGGTTATCGTTGACCCCATCGACTACGCGATCGTGGCGGAGCAGATCAAATCGGTTGGGAACACGACCCTCGAATTACGACGGAAACTCGCAGCCAAGGTGTTCGCGCGCACTGCGGCCTACGACGCGGCCATTGGCGCGCATTTGCAGAAGGAATTCTCCGCCGACCAAAATGCGCTGCCCGCCGCACTCACGATTTCCGCGCCACTGACGCAACCGTTGCGCTACGGCGAGAATCCACACCAAGCGGCGGCGTTGTACGGAAAGTTCGGCGAGTTTTTCCAGCAACTCCATGGCAAGGAACTTTCGTACAACAACATTCTCGACCTCACGGCGGCGGCGGCATTGATCGAGGAGTTTGCGGCGGACGAACCGACCTTGACGATCCTCAAGCACACGAATCCGTGCGGCATCGGACAAGGCGCGAGCTTGCGCGAGGCGTGGGCCAAGGCGTTCGCCACGGACAAGCAGGCGCCGTTCGGCGGCATCATCGCCGTGAACCGTCCGCTGGACGCCGCGTGCGCCGAAGTCATCGTGGAGATTTTCAGCGAAGTGATCGTCGCGCCGGATTTCACGATCGAGGCGCTGCAGATCCTGCAGAAGAAGAAAAATCTAAGGCTATTGAAGGTTTTGAAGAGTGGAAATGCTTCGCAACCGTGGGATGTACGGAGCGTAGGCGCGGATTCATTTCTGCTGCAAGCGCGCGACCTGAAAGGGACGGGCCCGGCGGACTTGAAAATTGTGACCCAACGCAAGCCCACCGAGCCAGAGTTGCGGGCCATGTTGTTCGGGTGGCGGGTGGTGAACCACGTGAAGTCCAACGCGATTGTGTATGCCGCCGCCGACCGCACATTGGGGGTGGGCGCGGGCCAGATGAGCCGGGTGGATTCGAGCCGCATCGCAGTCTGGAAGGCCGGCGAGGCGAAGTTGTCGCTCCACGGCAGCGTGGTTTGCAGCGATGCGTTTTTTCCGTTCCCGGATGGACTGATTGCCGCCGCGGACGCCGGCGCCACGGCGGCGATTCAACCGGGCGGTTCGGTGAAGGATGCGGAAGTTATCGCGGCGGCAGACGCGCGCGGGATGGCGATGGCGTTTACGGGCACACGACATTTCCGGCACTGAAACGGCGGTTGGAACCTTAGGATTGCAGATTCGAGCGAACGTTCGCCTGAGTGTATTTTTTGTTCGGCGGGTCGAGTTACCATAACAGCCAGCTAATCAGTGCGACTTCACCCAAAACCACTCCCGACACCAAAGTCCACACAAACCATTCCCGCAAGCGCAGCCCACGCTGGCGGGTTTCGCTGAGGCGGAAACAAAGCTGCGCGGAGCCTGCCATGAGGAAGTCGCCGTTGCGCAGACGCGTGGCCGAGGTCGGCGTTTGGTTGACAGTGACGAGGGCGCCGGGGTGGACAGACAGTACGAAGCCCTGAGCTGGGTTTAGCGCCACTTGAAAATGCTCGTTCCAAACGCCGTCGTCCTCCAGTTGCAGATCATTGTCGGCAGCGCGCCCAACCCGTACAGGAAAACGGCGGGCATCCAAAAAAACGCCCGCCGATTTGCCGGAAGTAATTTGAATCTGGAGCATCACCAGAAAACCCGCATCGGCACTTCGATTTTGTCGCCGGGGAAGACCGGCAGATCCAAGGCTGGATCCTTCGCGGCCTTGAGGCAATTCACGGTATATTTCTTCCCGTCGGCGCGCGTGAGAAGCACCTTTTTGCGATCCGCAAAGTCGGTGAAATCGCCGGCGGACTGAATCGCCTTGGTCACCGTCGTCGTGCCGAGATATTCCTGACGACCAGGTCCTCGAACCTGACCACCGACATGATACACCCGCCGGTCGGACGAAACGGTAACCGTCAGTCGCTTGTAATAGTCTGGGACGTAGGCGTCAGTGATGGCTTTCTGAAGTTCCCCCGGCGTTTTCCCGTCGGCTTTGATGGCGCCGATCAGCGGCAAGGTAATGGTGCCGTCATCCTTGATCCGTTCTTCATGGGGTTGGATGGTTTCGATGAAGCCGGAAAAGATGACCCGGACCAGGTCACCAACGGCAAAGCGGTCGAGGTTTAGCACTATGGGGCCGCTATTGGTTGACCCAGTTACCGGGGCCGCGATGACCACGGCGTTTGTGGCGGAGGCCGGATTGTTGTCAGTGGCGGGTGGAAATTCTACGTTGTCCTCCTGCGTCTGACACCCAGCCGCCAGCAACCCAGCCAAGCAGATCAACCCCAGCCAAGGAGTTGCCCGCCCGGTCAGCTTTGAAATTGTATTATTCATTAACCTTTTCATCACAGACAACCAGATCAGTACTTTTGTTTGATCTCCGCGTCGGATTTGTCTTCCCCGGGCTTTGCACCCAGCGGCTCGGAATCCTCGTTCTTGGCGTAATAATCGTGGTAGTAGCCACTGTAGTAGTAGTAGCTCTCGTCCTGGGACATGTTGATGTTGTTGAGAACAATCCCGACGAGGTTGCCGCCGACTTTCTCGATGAGCTGCTTGGCTCGGACGTTCATGGGCTGCGGGTAGCGGCGGTACTGAATGACCTGGATTGTCATGTCCACCTCGCTGGCGAGAATGGATGCGTCGCTGACGCCCATGATCGGCGGGGAATCAAAGAAAACAAAATCGTAACGCTGCTTGAGTTCACTGATGAGTTCTTTCATCTGGCTGGAACTCAAAATCCCCAGCGAGCTGCTCGGCAGTTTGCCGCTGGCGAGGAGGTCGAGTGTCTCGAGGCTGGTTC
>JANOHH010000494.1:0-1057 GCA_031406395.1 Verrucomicrobiota bacterium
GTCCCGTGTAGATCTGCCGTGGCCGGTAGATGCGAGTCTTGTTGTCCTCCATGATTTCCTTGTAGTTTGCTATCCAGCCCGGCATACGACCGATGGCAAACATCACGGTGAACATTTCCACGGGAATGCCAATGGCGCGCATGATGATGCCGCTGTAGAAATCCACATTCGGGTAGAGCTTGCGCTCGACAAAGTAGGAGTCCCGAAGCGCGGCTTCCTCCAGTTTGATGGCGATATCGAGCAAGGGGTCGGAAATCTTCAAGGTTTTCAAAACCTCGTCGCACGCCTTTTTGATGATCTTTGCCCGAGGGTCATAATTCTTGTAAACCCGATGGCCAAAGCCCATGAGCTTCTTCCCGCTGGTCTTGTCTTTGGCTGCAGCAATGAACTTCGAGCCGTCGTCGCCGGACTTGTGAATGTCCATCAACATCTCGACCACGGCTTGATTGGCGCCGCCATGGAGCGGGCCCCACAACGCACAGACGCCGGAGGCGCAGCTGGCATACATGTTCGCCTGACTGGAAGCCACCATGCGCACGGTGGCCGTGGAACAGTTCTGCTCGTGATCCGCGTGTAGCAGGAAAATTAGATCCAGCGCCCGCACCACCTCCGGCTTGATCGCGTAATCATCGTACGGATCGGAGAACAACATGTGCAGGAAGTTTGCCGTGTACTTGTAGGTATTTTTGGGATAGATGATCGGTCGGCCCTGGGATTTACGATATGAAAACGCGGCAATCGTCCGCACCTGGGAAATCAACCGTGCTGCGTTGAGCGCAAAATCACTGGCATTGGCACCGTTCATCACATCTGGGTAGAAGCAACTCGCGGCATTGATCATTGCCGAAAGAATCGCCATGGGATGCGAGCTCGAAGGAAATCCCTCGAAATGATACTTCATGTCCTCATGCAGATTCTGCCCGGCGGTCAGTAAATCCGAGAAGCGACTGAGTTCCTCACGGGTCGGCAGGTGGCCGTAGATGAGCAGAAACGCCGTCTCGATGAAGCTGGAATGCTCGGCGAGTTCCTCGATGGCGATGCCGCGATAGCGCAGAAT
>JANOHH010000533.1:0-4622 GCA_031406395.1 Verrucomicrobiota bacterium
CTGTCCACCTTCGGAATCATGCCCTTGTCCACGATGCCAGCCGCTTTGAGTCCAGGCACTTCGATCGTTTGCAAATGCGTGATAAGCGTGGCCGGGTCTTTCGGATTGCGCATCAGGCCCGGGACATCGCTCATGAAGACGAGGCGCTTGGCCCGGAGCGCGATGGCGGCTTGGGCGGCGGCGACATCCGCGTTGCAATTGTAAATCTTGCCGTCCTCGCCGAGCGCGGTCGGGCTGATGACCGGCGTGATGCTTCGCCGGATGCACTCGCGCAACGGCTCGATATTCACCTCCGTCACTTCGCCCACGAAGCCGATGTCAATTTTTGCACCCGGCTTGTCCTGGTCGCCGAGCCAGAGTTTGCGGCATTTGAAAATGTCCGCGCCGCAAAAGCCCCGAGCCTTGCCCCCGAGTGCTTCGATGGCTTTCACGATCTCTGGATTAATCTCGCGCGACAACACACGGTCAACCACGGCCACGGTCGCCTCATCGGTCACGCGCATCCCTTGTATGAAATTTGCCGGCAACCCCGCCGCTTCCATCGCGCGCGTGATCGCCTTGCCGCCCCCATGCACCACCACTGGGTTGATCCCAACGACTTCGAGGAAAACCACGTCGCGCGCCACGCCGTTGCGCACCGCCGGCTCGGGCGAATCCATGAAGCTGCCGCCGTATTTGACGACGAAAGTCTGGCTGCGGAAGCGTTGAATATACGGCAACGCTTCAAGCAGCGTCGCGGCTTTGGCTATGAGGTCCTGCATCGCACAGATGAAAAACCGGCGAGCGATCAGTTGCAACCCCATTTGTGCTAGCGCTGGCATGGCCAGTTCACGAAGAGCATCGGATGCTGGGTTGACGGGCATGCAGGGAGCAAGTGGCATCGCGATGATGTTGAGCGTTCAGCGACCCGAAGAAGTCGGTGGTGGTTTTGTGTCGGGGGTTTTTCTGCAGGTTGCGCCAGCAAAAGTACAGTCAGTTGCTCAAACGCCGGAACATCCCGGTGACACTCAGGGCTTGTGGCAATTGGCCATCGCGGCGTGGGACGTCGAGTCGCTGGCGCAGACCCCTTTCGTTGCCCCGGCGGCGCGGTTGAACTCCAACCACTGGGCGGGTTCAATTCTTCGGGCGGCAGGCTCGTCACCCGCGCGACGGTTTCCGGGGAGCGCTGGCCCAGGTGGCGGCGCAGCCGGGCGATTTGTTGGACGCAGGAGAAACCCACCGTTTCGGCGCTTCAGAAGCCGGAACGCAGGATGCGAAATTCGGGACGACCTTTGTTTAACTCACGGTGACCCGTTACTTTGGTCGTGGCCGACTGAGGGGGAAAAATCGACCGGGCTGGTCGGTTTGGGCTGGGAGTTTTTCCCGGAGGCGTTCTCGCGCCCATTTCCACATGTCCGCGTCCACTCCCGCTTCGATTTTCCGCCAAGAACAACACGGACCGGAATCCGAGTCCTTCATGTTGCTCCGGGTTGAGAGTTGCGGTGGCTCGGAAGAGGAATCGCTCACGCCCCATTCCAATCAGAATTACAGTGGCACTGTCAAACTGCGCCCACAAGTTGGCTGGCATTCTCCTCCTCGACTGCCAACGCCGCTGTGGCCGCCGGGCTCGGCGAGTTCAGGCAGTGCAACGCCATGCGCCCATGTAAAAAGGTGAAATCCGACACGCGCGTCCTGGACCAAGGATCAAACTCAAATAAACGCTGCCAACCATGAGGGTGTCAGTCGCACCTGCGCCCGCCACAGAAGGTTCGGAAGCTTAGTCGCCCTGCGCTTCGGTTCTTTGGCCGGCCCACCCGCAAGACCATGGTCGTGAAGACGCCAATACCGATGAATGGCACGAGGCCCGGCTCCCGAACGACGTAGCCTGGGAATGGGAAAAGTAAGGTCAGCAAACTCCGGCCATGCCAGAAGCTCGAACGATGGTGAAACGCTCAAAGCGACATCAGCTTCAGTTAGTCAAGCCGATCATCAAGTTCTAGCCATGGGTGATGGGACTGATTATCGTAGGCCTATGACGACGCATTTCCGATCGACCTTTGGTTGCACATGGTACTCCGAGCCGTCCCGGGGTGATACGCCCTCTCTGCACACGCCGAATTTGCCCTCCATGCCTAAAGGCCGCCACCGGGTAGAATGACCGGCGTGCGGCTAAATCCAAATCCGAGCCGGGGTTGATCGCAGGAAGCAAACTCCCTTCCCCGCTCGATGCCCAAATGGTTCACCGCGCCACAGCGCACGAACGCTATCGCCCACGCAGTGATGGAGCGCTCGTGCGGCTGCGTGGCCGGGATGGCGTTTGGCAATCACCAGCTGCGCCACATTGGCTTGGGCCCGCCGGCGTCTCCGCCTGCTATGCTGCCGCGCATTCTGCGGGCGCAGAATTTGACCTAAACATGGCGTCACTACAAATTGCGGATTACTGAATACAATCGCCAATGTTCACGGGGTATTCGATTTTCAAAATCGGCATTTATTTATGACGCTGTGTTTAGCCTGCAGTGGATAACACGCATCACGCCACGCAAAAATCAAACAACAACCTCATCGCAATCCATACACTATGGCAATAATGGATCAAAGATTCGCCAACGACGGACAGCCGCCAAGGTTCGTTGTAAGCGAATCACTTTGATACGAGACAGACTATGAACACCTCCAGCCAACAACCCATTGACCTCAAACCTTACGGAATCACCGTTGGGACTGTCCTACGCAACTTATCGCCGGCGCAACTCTACGAAGAGGCAATCCGGCGCGAACCCGGTTCGTCCATCGCCGAGTCCGGCGCGCTGGTGGCCTATTCCGGCGCCAAGACTGGCCGCTCGCCACAGGACAAACGGATCGTCAAGCACCCCAACTCCGAAAAGGATGTTTGGTGGGGGGCGGTCAATGTTCCCATGGACGAACACGGCTTCCGCATCAACCGGGAACGCGCGATTGATTACCTCAACACATGCGAACGCCTTTACGTGGTTGACGCCTTCGCGGGCTGGCATCCGCAGCACCGGCTAAAAATTCGCATTATTTGCTCGCGCCCATATCACGCGCTGTTCATGCACACCATGCTCATCCGCCCGATCCGGGAGGCCCTCGCCTCGTTTGGTGAGCCGGACTACGTGATTTTTAATGCGGGCCGTTTCCCGGCCAACCGGCTCACCGCCGGCATGACCTCGAAGACTTCCATCGACCTGTCCTTCGAGGAACGGCAAATGGTCATCCTCGGTACCGAATACGCCGGCGAGATGAAAAAAGGCGTCTTCACGATCATGAACTATCTCATGCCAAAGCACGGTTTGCTCTCGATGCACTGCGCCGCCACGGCGGATGCCCAGCAGGAACAGTCGTCGGTACTCTTCGGACTCTCCGGCACCGGTAAGACCACGCTGTCCGCCGATCCCAAGCGCCGGCTCATCGGGGACGACGAACACGTGTGGGGCGACGACGGGATATTCAACATCGAAGGCGGTTGTTACGCAAAGGCGATTGATCTCACGCCCGGGAACGAGCCGGATATCTTCCATGCACTCCGGTTTGGCAGCGTGCTCGAGAATGTCGTGTTCGATGACGAGGGACACCATGTTAATTTTCACGATACGAGCATCACGCAAAACACCCGGGGCGCCTATCCCATCGAATTTATCAAAAACGCCAAACTACCGTGCGTCGCGGGCCATCCGACCGACATCATCTTCCTGACCTGCGATGCCTTCGGCGTGCTGCCACCGGTGTCCAAGCTGACGCCGGAGCAAGCGATGTATCATTTCATTTCGGGTTACACCGCGCGAGTTGCGGGCACGGAGATGGGGGTGACGGAACCGGCGGCGACCTTCAGCGCGTGCTTCGGTGCGCCGTTCCTCGTCTGGCATCCCGCGAAATACGCCGAATTGCTGGCGGAGAAGATGAAACAGCACAAGGTAAACGTCTGGCTCATCAACACCGGTTGGAGTGGTGGCAGCCACGGCATTGGCGCGCGCATCAAGCTCAAGTTCACGCGGGCGATCATTGATGCCATCCACGACGGCACGCTTGCGAGCGCGCCGACACAACCGGACCCGATCTTCGGCCTCCACGTCGTGACGCGGGTGCCGCACGTCCCGGCCGAAATCCTCATCCCCGCACACGCCTGGGCCGACAAGGAAATGTTCACCGCCACCGCCCAGAAGCTGGCTGATCTGTTCATCGCGAACTTCAAGAAGTTTGAATCCGGCGTTTCACCGCAAGTGAAAGCCGCGGGGCCGGTGGTGAATAGCACTCACCTATGCTCCTCGTTTTCCTGAAATTCAACATCGACCGGGGCCTGCATTTACGTTCGCGTTCCCCCGGCTAACGCGAAGCCGGCGAGCGTGAGCTGATTTCCGGCGTCCCGCGGGAGCGGAGGGTTGCGCGCTTCGCGCGGTCAAGGCACACTGTTGCCGATGAAGCCAGAGTTGCGGACTTTGGGACCGGGATGACGGGATTCATCGGTGGTTATTTTAGGAACCAGGATGAAGTGCTAGCAGGGAGCATCCGCCAGAAATAACGACACAACCATGAGCGAGAACGATACGGAATTCGAGAAGCCGGCCAGCATCGACCTGCTCCGCAAGCTGGACGCTTGGTGGCGCGCCGCCAACTACCTGTCC
>JANOHH010000565.1:0-1714 GCA_031406395.1 Verrucomicrobiota bacterium
ATCGCACGGCGTTCCGCCACTTTGGTTGCGGCAACAAGCCGCGCTATGCCTTTGCCGCTTGGCGGCTGGGCGATGAATTCCGATCGCGTTGCCGGTGGCGGCTTCGCATTGCCGCGCAACCCCGCTTCCACTACCTTGCGGCCCGGCTCGAAGCACACCACCACTCCATCATGAATGAGGCCCCGGAAATCTCGGTCGTGACCCCCAGCTTTCGGTCGGGTCGTTGGCTGCCGCTCTGCCTTGCCTCGGTGGCCGATCAGGGCGTCCGGCAGGAACACCTCGTGCAGGATGCCGGATCGGACGATGGCACGCTCGACTGGCTCCCGCAGGATCCGCGGGTCCGCGCGTTCGTGGAACCAGATCGCGGCATGTATGACGCCGTCAATCGCGGTTATCGGCGCGCGCGCGCCGGGGTTCTATCCTATCTCAATTGCGACGAGCAATACCTCCCGGGCACCCTGGCCGCGGTGCTGCATTTTTTCCAACGGCATCCCGAGGTGGACATCCTGTTCGGCGATTGTGTGGTGGTGGACGCGGCGGGAAATTATCTCTGCGAACGGCGGGCGCTGACACCGCAATTGATCCACACCTGGACGGCCAGCAACCTGGCTTTTCTCACCGCCGCCACTTTCATCCGCCGGCGGGTACTGGAGGAAAAACAACTCTGGTTCAATGCGGACCTGCGCTCGGCAGGCGATCAGGATTGGGCGTTGCGCCTGATCCAGGCCGGTGTCAAGACCGCCGTGCTGCCAGAATTTCTGAGTGTCTTTACGGAAACGGGAACGAATCTGGGTCTGGACGCCAACACCGCCCGGGAACGTCGGGCGTTCCACGCCACGGCGCCGGCCTGGGCCCGTGCGTTGTCCCCGCTGGCGTTGGTCGGCGCCAATCCATGGCGCTCGCTAAACACCTGATCTGGCGCAAAAAGCCAGAACAATCCTTGCTCTGCACCGCAAAAAACGTAAAATCGTCAGCTAATGAATGTGGTGGAAAAGAATGTGGTGGAAGACCAATTCTCCCTGAAGCGCACAGCGTCAACAAGCAGTTTCCTATCAAATCCTATCAAATCAAATTCGGGCCGCAAGTGCCCGAGTGGTTTGTTCCACTTCATCCTCAGGCCGAGTGGATCGAAGGATCTCCCTGACCCCACAAACCCTGCTTCGATTATTGCGAGTTCCCGACCTCTTTCTGCCTCACCCGCATCACGGAGGAACAGCCGTGGGATCAAATTCAATCCTTCGCGGGGCGGCGTCTTGAACCGGGGAGTCCAGGTTGCTGCCTGACAATGTGAGCCATCACCTGCGCGAAATCGGAGCGGCAATGGCCCGTCGGGAATGGTTTCTTCCAAGCTTGCCTTGATCGAGGCTTAGCGCTTACAACGGCCTGTGCGTTTTTCCATCATCACCCCCAGCTTCAACCACTTGGAGTGGCTGAAGCTCTGCGCCGCATCGGTGGTCGATCAGTCGGGGGCGGAGGTGGAGCACATCGTGCAGGATGCCCGCTCCATCGACGGCACCGAGGCTTGGCTGCGAGCGCATCCGGAAATCCGTGGCTTTGTGGAGGCCGATGCGGGAATGTACGACGCGGTGAACCGCGGATTCCGGCGGGCAGAAGGCGACATCCTCGCCTACCTGAACTGCGACGAGCAATACCTGCCGGGGACGCTGACCCGGGTGCAGCAGTGTTTCGATTCGCACCCGGACCTCGACGTGGT
>JANOHH010000613.1:0-3180 GCA_031406395.1 Verrucomicrobiota bacterium
GCCGCACGCGGCCCACGCGGCTATTTTTACGACGGTCGCTGTGCTTGTGGTCATGATTGCTTTATTCGCATAGAAGGTGACAGCTACTTCCAATATTCGCCGGGACATGGTATGCCCGAGCAGCGAGTCTTTGCGCTCCGGCCGCACGATGGCGAATGGGCGATGCTGGCGCTTCGTCCACGGGACGATGCGTGGTCGCCGGAAGAAGAGGGCAAGGTGGTTGCCCGATTGCGTTTTCAAGATGGTGCGCTTTACGAGTCATGGTCAGGTACGACTAACTGGATCCGCCACGCCAGGGTGTACAACCTTTGGCCGATGTGGTTGGCCGAACTTCGTTCGGAGTCCCCAATACAACTCTCCTGCGTCAGGAACTTGAAGCAAATCGGCCTCGCTTTCAGGCAATGGGCGTTGGATAACGATGATCGCTTCCCCGGCAACGTCAGCACGAATGGCGGAGGTGCGCTGGAGTTCTGTACGATCGGCAATGATGGTTTTGATCGCAATGCGGTCCGGCATTTCCAGGTCATGTCCAACGAGTTGAGCACGCCCAAGATTCTGGTTTGTCCTCAAGACAAAGCCCGGAAACCGGCGGCAGATTTTGTCAACCTTCAGGCCGGGAATGTGACTTATCAATTGCGATCCGGAACGAATATCAGCGAAGCAAATCCGCGGGAGGTTCTGGTGGTGTGCCCCGTTGACGGCAACATTCTTTACTGTGACGGAACGGTGAAGGAAGCGAAGAAATGATCAGAGGCGCTCCGCCTCATTCGAAGGTCTTTTCCAGTTCCTTCATCTTGGGCCACACTGGCGACGCTGGCGGCACGCGCCCTTTCACGCCGGCAAAAATACGCTTCGCCTCCGCCGGGTTTTCGCGGGCGAGGGCCACGCAAAGATCGAGTTCAATCCACGCCTTGCGCGGATCGGCGAGTTGCCCTCCGTACGTGTTGAACCAAGCCCGGAATGCCGCCGGCCCTTTTTCCCTGGCGGCGCGGAAGCTTTGATCCAGTTGGTACGGCATGCCCGGCAGGCTCTCTGGCGTAAACGCGGTTGCGGCCGCCAGTTTTCGGGCATTGGCGTGTTCAAATTCCGCCTTCTCCCATTGTTGAAACACCAGGTAGCCCAAATAGGCCACCGCCAAGATGATCAACAGGCCGATGGATTTGGTCATGATTCCTCGATGCGCTGCACGCGGGCGCCCAGCTTGCGCAGTTTGCCGTCCATGTCTTCGTAACCGCGATCCAGATGATAAACGCGATTCACCTGCGTCGTGCCCTTGGCCGCCAGCCCGGCGATGACCAGCGCCGCCGAGGCGCGCAGATCGCTCGCCATAACGGGTGCGCCGCTCAGCGGTTTGCCGCCCTTCACGATCGCGCTCGGCCCTTCGATCTCGATGTCCGCCCCGAGGCGGGCCAATTCGCTCACGTGCATGAAGCGCGATTCAAAAATTCGTTCCGTGATGATGCTGATGCCCGGCGTGAGCGCCATCAACGCCATCATCTGGGCCTGCACGTCGGTGGGGAAACCCGAGTACGGCAGCGTGGTCACATCGGTGGCCTTGAGCTTGCCGTTGCGACGGGCCACCAGATTCGCGCCGCGCCGTTCCACCAGCACCCCGGCATCGTGCAACTTGTCAATCACGGCATGCATGTGTTCGGCCCGCGCGCCTTTGAGCGTGATCTCCCCGTTGGTCGCCGCCGCCGCAATGGCAAAGGTCGCGGCCTCGATGCGGTCGGCGATGACTTCGTGTTCCGCGCCGTGCAATTCCTTCACGCCGGTGATGGTTACCGTCGGGCTGCCCACACCGGAGAGTTTTGCGCCCATCGTGGTGAGAAACTTCGCCAGGTCCACGACTTCAGGTTCGCACGCCGCGCTTTCGATGATCGTGACCCCATCGGCCAGCACCGCGGCCATCATGGCGTTGGCCGTGCCGAGCACGGTCGAACCCGCACGGCCGCCGAGGAACATCGGGCCGCCCGCCAACCGCGGCGCCGTCGCCTCCACATAACCATTCTCGATCTTGATCTTGGCCCCGAGCGCGGCGAACGCCTTTAAATGCAAATTAATGGGCCGCGCGCCAATCACACAACCACCAGGTAACGACACCGTCGCCTTGCGCAGCCGACCCAGCAACGGCCCCATGATGCAGATCGAACCGCGCATTTTGCGGACGAGATCGTAGTCGGCGTGGCCTTTGATTTTTCGGGCGTGAACATGGACGGTGTCGCCATCAATCTTCACCTTTGCGCCGAGCCATTCGAGGATTTGGCCCATGAAGCGTACGTCGCTCAAGTTCGGCACGCGGCGGATGACACAGGGCTCGGCGGTGAGCAAGGTCGCCGCCATGATCGGCAGCACGGCATTTTTTGCCCCGCTGATTTCCACCTCGCCGTGTAGCGGTACCCCGCCTTTGATTAAAAAACTGTCCATGAATAAAAGTTGGTTTTTATGGTTGTCCGATTTCACCAGGGCCGCTTCCGCAAGCGTCCGTCAGCCAACGCACCTGGCCATCAAATGTTTCGCCGCCGAGTCTAGCCCCCGTGTCGCGCCGCGACAATCCACATTTGCAAATACAACTAGATGCGCCGGTGACGCTGAACTGACTGGCCAGCAGAAAATCATTTTTCGCTGGATGCTCCCAATCCACCATGCCGAAACTCGGGCTCAGGCACCATGATGACGGCTTCGCCTCCGACTTTTGCTTTGTGAGCGGAACGAATAAAGTGGTATCGTCTCACCGTGCTGAATGATCTTCAAGACTGCTATCGGGTTCTTGAGCTCGAACCGGGGGCGACCTTGGAAGAGGTGAAGCGTTCGTACCGCGAATTGGTGAAAGTTTGGCACCCCGACCGGTTTGGCGGCGATCCGAAGCTCCAGCGGAAAGCTGAGGAGAGGCTGAAGCAAATCAACTTCGCCTACGAATGGATTTCCAAAGGCGAGGCTGCCGCGCCGCGCCGCCGAACGACGTCCGCTCGGCCAAGATCCTCAGGCACTGCACAACAAACAAAGCCGCCCGGTCCACAAGCTGGACCAAAGGAGGAGCAGGCACGGGAGCAATCACCACCGCCCAAAACCGAGCCGAGCTCGCCCAAAACCGAACGCGCAGAGGCGGCATCGCAACAAGCAAAGGAACCAAAGTGGGCACACGCGGCCATTGGTTTCGGCTTCCTCGCCTTGTCGCTG
>JANOHH010000622.1:0-1201 GCA_031406395.1 Verrucomicrobiota bacterium
TCCTTGGACGGAGTGTGAAATTCGCTGTCCGCACGATGCGCGTAAATCAGCAGGTTGGAATCAACCGCAATCACGCGCCGTGCCCCCGGTAGATTTCGTCGCGGATTTTTTCCCATGGGGCGTTCTTGAACTCATCCGTCAGCCCGCCACCACCCACCGTGACCAGGGGCGGAAGCTTCTTGGGTTTGCCGTCCTTCTCTTTCAGCACGAGGCGCAACCCTTGCTCGGTCAATGAGCGAAAGGTGGTCTTCTCCTTCCGTGCGAACCGTTGGGCCCGCTCGAAAAGATCGTCGGCGATTTCAATGGTCGTCTTCATAATATGGTGACCCATACTTGCACGGCTGGCGGCCCATATCAAGTGATGGTTCCCGCGTGCTGCGGAAAAACGCGGCGGCGAAGTGGCTGGTGCGCTGGGCGGCGGCGGGTGGAAGGGCTCCGGGACGCCAGCCGGCACCTGCGCACGTTCAAACCCGAATAGCCCGGTGCAAAACTTTGTTGCATAGGCAACAAAAGTTCGTCATGGGCGCGGGCGGGAATGGATGGGCCGCAACCGCGTTGCGGTTGGGGGGCGGAATCCCGTTGGAATTCTCGATTGGCGCGAGTTAGACCATGAGCGATTGTAAACAGCCACATCAAAAGAAAGGACGCTCATGAAAAGACGACGAAAGCGCCGCAGCCCTGCATTCAAAGCCAAGGTGGCTTTGGAGGCGGTTCGCAGCAGGCAGACACTCGATCAGTTGGCAATGCGGTTTGAGGTGAATCCGGTCCAAGTCTCGCACTGGAAGCGGCGACTGAAAGAACAAGCTTGCGAAGCGTTCAACGGACCGGCGGCTCGAAACGCAATGCGCGATCAATGCTGCCGGATGATCAAGCTCTCCCAGCAAACCACGCGGGACGAAGAGTCGTGGATGATGGATGTGTTACAGGGACGAGCATCCGCGGCGCGAGTGGCCCATCAGCTTGCGGCTGTATTGCCACGCGACTTAACGGACCGGTTGTATTCGTGTGTATTGAACAAACCGGCGTGTTACCGCACTCGAGCGTTGGCGATGCTTGCCCATAAAAAGGGGATCAGGACATCAACCATCTGGCATTTTTTGCGCGTTGGTTCGCATTACGTTGATAGCGTCGTTCGGCATTACCAGGACGAAGGCATCAATTGGTTCGGCAAGCACAGACAGAAAGGACTGCGGAAACACGA
>JANOHH010000056.1:0-1271 GCA_031406395.1 Verrucomicrobiota bacterium
GTATTTGGATACGAGCTGTTCGTCGCGCACCACTCTTCTCGCGCAGACCACGAAAACTTTCAAGCAAAAGTTATTCACCGATGCCATGCGTCGGCGATGCAGTATCGGTCGCGGGGGGCCTGATTTCCATCAACTTCACCTTCGCCGACTAGATGACTGCGGCGTGACCGACATCCTTTTTCTTGACCCGACCTTGCCCGTCTCGTCGGCGGTTTTGTTTTGCATTGACCGATTAGTTCAACCTACAGCGTGAGGGCAAGAGCCGACTTGGATCGCGGCGCGGCGGGTTGATGAGCCTACGATCCACTGATTGGAGCCGGTGGGCGAGCCGATCTGCTCAGTTCAAACTCCGTAATCCTCGGCTGTCAGTCCCGGATCCACCATTGGATGGCCGGGTTCCTGGTCCAGATTCAGCCCTGCTTCGTTCTTGACGTGCGTGCCGGATTTGATTGCATCCTCTGTATATGAAAAAAGTAATTTTTGCCATTCTTGCCGGTGTCGCCCTTGGCGTCGCTGGATGTGCGAGTAACGTCGCGGAGCCGAAGCCCGGCAGTATGTCCGGCTACCGCGACCGGGTGGAGCGCCGCTTTGATCGTCCGCTGAACGCCGTGTTCGAGGCTTCGAAACGGGCGCTGAATACTTACGGGAATATCACGGCCGAAAGTGCTTTTTCCACCGCGGCCAACCCGGTGCGCACGCTGACCGGCTCGGTGAACCAGAGCAAAGTGTGGATGCGGATCGAAGGGGTAACGCCGTTGACCACTTTGGTGACGGTGCAAATGCGCGCTGCAATGGGGGGCACAGATCTTATTATGGCTAACGAATTGCAAAACCGCATTGCACTGGAATTAACGCCCTGAGCGTTCAACCCGAGCAGAACTTCACTATCGCCAACCGGGCGGCAACGACCGGCCTTTTTTTGTCTGCGGGCTGCCAGCGGCGAGAACCGCCTGCGCGGTCAGTTCCCGGCCAGTCGCCGCAAATAGTCGAAGGAAAAAATCCCGCTGTTGTGCCCGTCCCGCCAAACCGGCTGGATTGCATAGCCACCTACCGCCGCGAAGCGCACCAGCTCAAAAGCCGTCGTTGGTAACGGCTTGTCGGGCGACTTGTAGAGGTTGCCGAGAATGTCCACTTCGCCGTGGCAACTGGCACACGGACAGGCTCGCCGCAGTTTTTCCAGCACGACGAAACTCTCCGTGCCGTCGTCCCAGCGGATCGCCAGTTCGTCCCCGATGCTTTGTACGTCCAGTGCTCGCATGGCCAAAGCTTAT
>JANOHH010000631.1:0-5324 GCA_031406395.1 Verrucomicrobiota bacterium
GCCTTGGACAGGTAGCCAACGGCTCCCGCCTGAAGCGCCTTCTGAACATCTTCGTTGCCCGCATCAATCGAGAGCATCAACCCGCGCGCATTCGGAAACTCACCCCGCAGGGCTGTCAGCGTGTCGACTCCACTCAACCCGGGCATCCGCCCATCCAGGATCACCACATCGGGCCGGTGCTCGCGGAACAGTTTGATCGTCAGGTCGCCATTGTCCGCTTCCGCCACCACGCACATGTCCGGCTCCGCATTGAGCGAACAGGCTAAACCCATGCGGACGAAGAAATGATCATCCACCACCAGAAGTCGAATTTTTTTGGTCTCGAGGCTGGCGCTCACGGTCGAGATTCAAATTGGGAACGCCTGTTCATTGAAGCCCAGCCTACCGCCCTTTTGAATTGAACGTAACTGCCCGAACGGAGGGGGAAACGTTTAAGAAGTTGTGCGGTGGGGAATCTGCCGACTCCCGCTACGGTTGGCTCACTTTCAGTCGCAGGAAATGACTCTCGGCATTGCTGGCGGCGGTCACTCGCGGGCCGTCACCGCTTCGGTTTCACCTTGATCGGCTACGAACCAGGCTTGGTCCACCTCGGCGAATGACGAACTCGACTGACCCGTGACTGCGCTGGCGGCTTTGGTAAAACGAATCTGCCTTTTCGTTTGCAAACTCAGCCGCTGAGCGACTAGGTTGTGGCCGTAGAAAGTACTCCACCATGACAACGACCCTGCTGCAAACTGGAATCTACACCGTGCCGGAAGCTTCGCGTTTGACGGGGGTAACGCCTTGGCGCATTGGGCGATGGGTGAGGGGATACGAATTCAAAGTCAAACACGGGCGACATCGTTCGCCGGCTGTTTGGAACACTCAGCTCGATTCGATTGATCACGCCATTGCGCTGGGGTTCCTCGACCTGCTTGAAGTCCGTTGTGTTGACGCTTTCATCACTGCGGGCGTGGGCTGGAAACCTCTGCGCCAAGTGCATGAGCAGGCCCGGAAGCTGGTTGGCCACGCGCATCCTTTCTGCACGAATCAGTTCGCCACTGATGGCCAGACCATCTTTATGGAGGAGCGAGGGAAGCATGACGAAGTCATGCTTTGGGATATGCGTGATCTCCAGCGGGTGTTCGACCGCATCATCAGGCCGTTTCTCAAAAACGTCGAATTCGACGGCGGCCGGGTTCCCCACCGGTGGTGGCCTCAGGGCAAAGCCCATCTGGTGGCCCTCGATCCCCGCAGAAGTTTTGGTCAGCCGATCGTTTTTCGCGACGGCGTTCCGACCTCGGTCCTGGCGCGTAGCGTGGCCGCAAACGGTTCGGTGGAAGAAGTCGCGCGCTGGTTTGAAATCCATCCGGCTTCCGTTCAGGAAGCGGTCGCGTTCGAGCAGACGCTCGCCGCGTGAAGTTTTTCTTCGACAACCATCTTGCCCCCAAACTGGCCCACGGCTTAAACCAGATGGTCGAGCCGGACCACCGCGTCGTTCACCTCAAGGACAACTTCCCCGGCAACACGGAAGACGTCGTGTGGATGCAAGCCTTGGCCAAAGAAGCCGACTTGGTGATTGTGACAGCAGACATCCGCATCAGCCGCAATCCCCACGAGGTGCTCGCGTGGAAACAAGCGGGCCACACAATTTTCTTTCTGAAACCGGGCTGGGTAAACCTTCCATTTTGGGATCAAGCCAACAAATTCACCAAGTGTTTTCCCGACCTCATCAAAATCGCCGAGCGGGCCGAGCGCGGCACGGCGTTCTTCGTGACCGTCAACGGCAAGATTGAACCTCTCAAGTAAGCCCCACAGCAGTGGCGGGAAACCGCAGAGAGCATTGGAACATCGATCAGCCCGTCATTTCGAGGTCGCGTCGGCTATGCGATCAAATTCCTGCGGCGTGCGAACCATCAGGAACAGACATTGCCCTTCGCTACGTTCAGCCCACAAATTACCCAGCCGTTCTTTTTCGTCGGTGTCTTTGTTGTCCAGATGGCCGCCTTTGTATTCCACCACGAGATTTTTTCCGCTCTTCAATTTGCAAACGAAGTCGGGATAAAACTTGTCCGTGCTGGTTTGCAGCCAGAACGCGTGCAATGGTTGCCGCTCCAGATTACGCACCCACCACTCGACGCCTTCCTGCCCGTCAATGAGCATCGCGCACATGAACTCCTCACGGTTCACTTCGTCGTCCAAATCACCGACGTGCTCGTAGTAGTGCTTCGTGAACTCCTTGCTACGCGGGCAGACTTCGCGGCGTGGATAATTATTCGGGTCGTAATTGAAAACGTAATCCCCGCCCACGCGCACTTTGGTTTGTGAATCCTTGCCGAACAACGCCTGCTGATACGCCTGCCGCCGTTCCGCTTTTTCCAAGTCACCCATGCGCGTCTCAATCTTGCGCCGCAGTTCAAATCGTTCCTTCACGAGCCGCCCCGGCGTGTATCGCGGTTGCAGGCCGGTGATCACGCCGTCGAGGTAGGCGCGAAACGCATCCTGCTCCAGCAACGGGTGTGGGATATTTCGATCCAGCCACGAAACCAGCCGCGTTTGTGTCCAGTTCTCCTGCACCTCGATCAACTGCAACTCCTTCGCCATTTCCGGCATCCGCCGCGTGATGACTTTTCCATCCTCCACGTCCACGATGCCCACCGACTCGGACGGTGGCGCGGCTTCGAGTCCCGGCAAATCCTCCGTCGTCGGTGGCAACGGCAGATGCCAGCCGACCTCCAGCCATTCCGCCTCGTCCGGCGAGATCATTTCGCCGTTGAACTCCAGCATCATTTGCGGCACGGCAAACCGCTCGCCGCGCTCCGCCGGGGCGGACATGATGCGTTCGTACTGCCCCAGTTCGGCGGCGGCGGCGCGCAGGATTTCCTTGCTCTCCGGCTGTTCCACCACCGCGACGATGGCCGCGACCGCCGCTTTCGTCGGGCGTCCGGTCAACGTCACCGTGCGTTTTCCATCCTCCAGTTTGGTGACGAATTCCCGCGCGTCGAACGGCAATGCTTCCACCGCAAAATTCTCCGGCAACGTCACCGTCACGGATCGTCGCCCCGCCGTGTCAAAGCCCAAACCCTGCTGCCGCTGTCTTGCCACGAAGAATTCCCGCGCCTCCGTCTGGTTGAAGCCCGCGCTCTTCACCAGTTGATCGCGCAACAGTTCCGCCGCGACAAAGAAGTGCGGCGAGCGCACGAACGCATACGCCCGGTTCAGCGCCGGGCGTGTTTTCCTTTCCGCTTTCGGCATCCGCAGGATGCGACCGAGAATTTGCTCAATCGCCGTCGCGCTCCGCAGGTTCGCCACGGAGCAAAGCACATACGCGAACGGACAATCCCAGCCTTCTTTCAACGCCGACTGCGTGATGACGAAGCGAATCTTGCAATCCTCCATGTTCAAATCCACGCCGTCCAAGCCGCGCTCCGTGCCGGTCGCTACCGCGATCTGGGCTTCGGGAATGAAATGCTCTTCGCGCAACGCCTGCTCCACGACCTCCACGGTCAGTGCGTCGGGCCGGTCTTGGTCGTGCGGCTCGGCTTGCAGCAACAGGATGGGCCGGATGTATTCGTCCGTCGCTTTGCGTTCCGCGGCTGCTTCCTTTTCCAGTTCGCCACGCATCGCAATCGCACTGGCCAAGATTTCTTTGAAGCCGGTCAACGCCTCCAACACGATGGGTAGTTTGATCATGCTCTCGGCCTTCAGTTCCGCCGCCGAAACACTGTGCAGCACGTTGCTCGGATTCTCGTCCGTCTCCGGCGTGGCGGTCAGTTCCAGAATCGCGCGCGGTTGGAAACGCTCCAGCACTTCCATGCTCAACGGCGACCGCGCATTGTGCGCCTCGTCCACCACCACGAACGGCCGCCGCAGCCGCAGCACGTTCGCCAGCGAATGCGGGAAGCCGCGCGGGAATTGCTCCTTCACCTCGCGTGGGATGTGGTCGAAGTGCGTCATCAACTGGCCGCTGTTCTCATACACCTTGCGTCCGTCCGTGTTTTGCACGCGGAACGATTGCACCGTCGCCACCATGATCACCGGCCCGCCGTTCAACGTCGCGGGCTTCACGTTCAACGCCTCCGCGCCGTCCAGGATTTCCACCGCGCCCAGTTCCTCCCGCAGCGTGTCGCACAACGGATGCTTCCGGTCGCGCATGGCCTTGAGCGTCTGCAAACGGATCGCGTCGCTTGGCACGAGCCACAGCACCAGCGGATGCTCCGTGTCCAGCAACTCGTCGCGCACGACCTTGATCGCCCGCGCGCCGATCACCGTCTTGCCGCCGCCGGTCGGCACGCGCAGGCAGACGAACGGCATGTCCAGCGGCATCTTCTCACCGTTCGGCAGTTCGTGAATCCGGTTGTAAGGATGGCCCGCGCCCCAGAGCTGGCCGGTGATTTCCACAAACGCCTGCTCCGGGTTGTTCAACTCGCGGCAGCGGCGCAGGTAGCGCCCCAGCGATTCGAGCACCTTGTTCTGATAGTCTTTGTGGCCGTAGCGGTCGCTCATGTAATGCGGATGCTGTAGGGGATTTGTTTGAACGTGACGCCCTCGCGCTTGAGCCGCGCCGGACTCAACCGCTGCGACGTGCCGTAAACCACCAGCCGTTCCACGCGCTGGCGGTCGCTCGCAGCACGCAACAGGGCGAGGGTGGATTGCGTTAGCGCGTTGCCGCCGTCCGGCGATTTGTCTTTCAGGATACCGTTGTAAAGCAGGCAGACCGCGCGGCCATGGTGGATGCCGAGCAGCGGGGACTTTTTCTTTGTAGGAGACGACGTGAGGAGTCTCTGACTTTCCTTACCGTTCGGTTTTGAAGTGAGACTCCTCACGTCGTCTCCTACCAGTTCAGGCAGCGGCTCGCCTGTTTCGGTGAAATAAACGTGCCGCGCCAGATCGGCGAAACGGACGGATTCGCGAATCTTGCCAGTCTCATCGAACAACGGCTCGCCCAGTTCGCAGAAGCGGAAACCGCCGCCGAGACCTTCCACCTGTTCGCCCTTCGCGTTCGTGTAGCCTTGCGCCACGCGCTTCACGCGCTCGGCGGTGATGTCGCGCGCAATGTTCGACTCCATCTCCACGAGCAGGAAGCGGCGTGGGGCGGGACCGTTCGCGCCCGGGCCGGATTCCGAACCGGATGACGCATTTGAATCCCAAAGGGATTCTGGCGTGCAGCCCAGGGTTGCGAGGGACGAGCTACCCTGGGAAACCGATGGCAGAGACGATTCAACCCCAACGGGGTTGTGACCGGTGGCGTTCGCAGGCCGCAACCCCGTTGGGGTTGGAACGGGTGACGACGTATTCCCAGGGTAGGCGCGTTGCGCCAACCCTGGGCTTTGGGACGGAATCCC
>JANOHH010000650.1:0-1718 GCA_031406395.1 Verrucomicrobiota bacterium
GGAAGCGATTGAACAATTTCAGGCCCAATTGCAGGCGCGCCCGAACCAGTTCCGCAGTTACAGCGGCCTCGGTGCGGCCTATTGGGCGCTCGGCGCGGATGACAAAGCGCAGGAAAATTATGCACAGGCGCTGAGTCTCAACCCGGATTATCCGCCGGCGAACCATGGGATGGGGGCGGTGCTGTTTTCGAAGGGCCGGTTTACAGAAGCGTCCGTTTTTTTTGCCAGGACGCTTGAGCGGATGCCGAATCATACCGACGCGTTGGGAGCGCAGGGCCGGACCCTGGCGTTCCTCGGACGCTGGACGGAAGCGGAAACTTACCTCCGCAGAGTGGTGACGCCGGACGCCGCCCCCGATCTGCAAGTCGCATTGGGGCATGTGCTCGCCGAGACAGGCCGGACCAACGAGGCCAAGCCGTATTTCGATAATGCCCGACGACAGGAACCCAAACTGGCGGAGCAATACTTGCAGCAAGGCAAGGTCTATCTGGCCTCCGGACAGGCCCAGCCCGCTTGGGCGGCTTTTTCCATCGCCGCCCGGCTCGACCCGGAGTCCGCCGCTGCCCAAGAGAATTTGGGACTGCTCCTTGCGGCCCAGGGCAAATTGCCGGAGGCGGTGCCGCACCTTGAAAAATCGCTCCAAATCCAGCCATCGGCCAAGGGTTTTTACCACCTCGCCTTGGCAATGGCCTTGCAAGGCGATGCTCGCAAAGCCGTGACCCACCTGGAACAAGCGCTGGCACTCAATCCCGACCTGCCGGCGGCACTCAATGATCTGGCGTGGATTTTGGCCACGCATTCCTCGGCCGAAATTCGTAATGGCCCCAAAGCCGTGGCGCTGGCGCAACGCGCGTGTCAGATCAGTGCGGGCCAGGAACCACGTTTTTGGGAAACGCTGGACGCCGCGTACGCAGAAGCCGGTCGCTTCGCCGAGGCGATCCAAACGGCGGAAAAAACCCGCACCTTGGCGGTGGCCAGTGGTCACTCCGACGTGGCCAAAGCCGCCGAAGAACGGCTGGCGCTTTATCGAGTGCAGCAACCGTATCACAAGTGATTTCTAAACTGCACCAACGCCATGGCTAAACACAAGACCGCACCCGTCGCCACGAGCGTCCCTGGACCCGCGCCGAGCTCTCGAGTGGCAATACTCTGGATCTGTCTCGTATTGACGGCGGGTGTGGCCACGGCCTATTACCCGATCCTCAGTCACGACTTCATCAACTTCGACGACCCGGACTACATTACCGAAAATGAATGGGTGAAACAGGGATTGACTTGGGCGGGATTCAAATGGGCCTTCAACCTTGGCTACGCGAGCAACTGGCATCCCCTTACCTGGTTGTCGCACATGCTGGATTGCCAGCTGTTCGGCCTGAACGCCGGTCGCCACCATCTCACGAGTGGGCTGTTTCATCTGGCCAATACCCTCCTGTTGTTTGCGCTGCTGCGCAGCCTCACCGGCACCCTCTGGCGAAGCGCCGGCGTGGCGGCGCTGTTCGCCCTGCATCCGTTGCATGTGGAGTCGGTCGCCTGGTTGTCGGAACGCAAGGACGTACTGAGCACGCTCTTTGGGTTGCTGACGCTCATCGCGTATGCGCGCTTCGCGCAATTCAAAATTAAAAATAAAAAATTACAAATTGACGGGAAAGCCAGGTACGGAGCCGCGCTCGCGTTCTTCGCGCTGGGGTTGATGAGCAAGCCGATGCTGGTGACGTGGC
>JANOHH010000653.1:0-5014 GCA_031406395.1 Verrucomicrobiota bacterium
AACGGCACGCGCCACCAGGTGACCAGCGGTTTCTACAACGACGAGCAGCCCGTGTTTGAACCGGATGGAAAATATCTCTACCTCCGCACCGGACGCAGCTTCGGTCCGATCTACGGCGATCTGGACAATTCCTGGATCTACGCCAACACCATGCAGCTCGCCGCCATCCCGCTGCGCAAGGACGTTTCCTCGCCGCTCGCTCCGCGTAATGACGAGGAGGGCGACAAGAAAAAGGACGACGATAAGAAGGGTGATGACAAAAAGTCGGACGAAAAGAAATCGGAGGAGGCGAAGAACGGTGAGAAAAAGCCCGAGCCGCCGGACTCCAAAGCAGCGGCCAAGTCCGACGCGAAAGACGACGACAAGAAGGATGACAAGAAAGCGGACAAGGACAAGAAACCGAAACCGGTCGAGATTGATCTCGATGGGTTCGAGCAGCGTTTGGTGATTCTGCCGCCGAAAGCCGGCCGGTATGCGGATTTGTGTGCCGTCCCCGGCAAGTTGCTCTATCGCTGGCTGCCCCGCACGGGTTCGGACGCGACGGCCAGCCCGTTGGAGTTTTACGATTTCGAGAAACGCGAGACCAAGCGCGTCGTGGACGACGCCGATGACATCGAGTTGTCCGCGAACCGCGAGAAGCTGCTCGTTCGCAAGGACCGCAACTATTACATCGTCGAGCCGAAGGAAACTCAGAAGTTGGACAAGCGGATCGAGACCGGCGGCTTCGAAGCCACGGTGGATCCGGTGGCCGAATGGAAGCAGATTTTCACCGACGCATGGCGGTTGGAGCGGGATTTGTTTTACGATCCCGACCTGCACGGCGTGGATTGGAACTTGATGCGCGAGCGCTACGGTAGGTTGCTGGCAGACGCGGTGACGCGGTGGGATGTGAATTTCGTCATTGGCGAACTCATTTCGGAGTTGAACGCCTCGCACACGTATCGCAGCGGTGGGGATGTTGAGAAGGGCGCCGAACGCGGCGTGGGTTATTTGGGGTGCGATTTCGTGCTGACCAACGGCGCGTATCGCATCGCAAAAATCATCCAAGCCGCGCCGTGGGATAGTGAAGTGCGTTCACCGTTGGCGCGGCCGGGGTTGACGAATTTGAGTGCGGGCGACTATTTGCTGGCCATCAACGGCGAGCGGTTGGATGTGAAACAGGATCCCTGGGCCGCGCTGCAAGGTTTGGCGGACAAGCCGGTGTTCCTCACCGTGAACGATCAGCCCACGCTCAAAGGCGCGCGCGAAATCCTGGTGCAAACGTTGAGTGGCGAGGCGCGGCTGCGCAATCTTGCGTGGATCAACGAGAATCGCCTCCGCGTCGAGCAGGCGAGCGACGGCAAGATCGGTTACGTGTATGTGCCGGACACCGGCCAGAACGGGCAAAATGAATTGGTGCGCCAGTTTCGCGGGCAATTCACCAAAGCCGGACTTGTCATTGACGAGCGGTTCAACAGCGGCGGGCAGATCCCGGATCGCTTCGTCGAATTGCTCGATCGTCCGCTGCGGAACTTCTGGGGGGTGCGCGACGGCGCGGATTGGCCGTGGCCGGCGGTGGCGCATTTCGGTCCGCAGGCGATGCTCATCAATGGTTGGAGCGGTTCGGGCGGTGATTGTTTCCCGTATTACTTCAAGCAATCGAAGCTCGGTCCGCTGATTGGCCAGCGCACCTGGGGCGGATTGATCGGCATTACGGGCGCGCCACCGCTCGTGGACGGCGGCAGCGTGACCATCCCGACCTTCGGCATCTACGACAAATCCGGCGAGTGGATCATCGAGGGTTACGGCGTGGATCCGGACATCGAAGTCGTGGACGATCCGGGCGAGATGGCGCGCGGCGGCGATCCGCAATTGGAGCGGGCGGTGTTTGAAGTGCTGAAAGCGATTCGTCAGAATCCACCACCGCAAGTGAAGAAGCCGAAGTATCCCGACCGTTCGAAATAAGTTGTGAGGTTTGGTGCGAGGTTAGCGCATCGGCAATTTTTTTGGGCCCGGTCGCCCTCTACCCCCTTGTTCGCGAGCGGAGCGCGGGGTGGAAGTTCAAACCAGCGCGCGCTCAATTGGCGGCGAAATCAGGTCCCTTGGCGCCGGGTAAACGGCCGCGTCTTGCTTTTCACCTACCCGACCGATTGCGGCAAGACGGGTTCGCCGCGCAAAGGGTCGGCGATCTCTTGCCCGATGGCTTGCAGCGCGTTTTTTTTGCGCCAGCGACATCTCAAAAAGCTGCCATTCAAACAATTGACAACGCTTGACGAGCAAGGACTAATCATTAAACCTCACCTCAGACACCTATATCGTAGATCAAGAAACGGCCAATCCAGCCGCCAGAAGTTTGTCGCCCGCAACCGGGTTTAATGCATTCGAATCGAGTCTGAGGTGGAGCTTGTTCGGCGGACAAGAAAATGCCTGGCCGGAAGCCGAAGGTCGCAGACCCGAGGCTGCATGAACTTCTTGGCCGTTATCGTGAATGGATGGCGGAGCGGGTGAGCGCTGGCTCTCGAGGCAGCTTCGGCGAAAGTAATTGGCGGCGGAGTAAAAGCCTTGTTATGGCCGCCTGCGAAAAATATGTTGAAACGCTCGCGGATGATAAACCGTGTGGGGAAGACGCTTGGGTGGAGGACAGAATGTCCGTGCTGAGCAAATTATTATGAACGAACTCGTTGAAAAACTGTTGCAACCGGTGTCCGGAGAAGCGCCCTGCGGCCCGGACCTTGCCTACGATCCCGCCTTCGACGAACTGGCCACCATTGCCAAGGGCAAGCCCGAGGTGGAAATGGGTGAGGTGAAAAAGCCCGCAGAACCACCCGAATGGCGGGAACTCCGCACCAAGAGCGCGGAATTTCTCGGGCGCTCAAAGCATCTCCAGGTCGTCATGATGCAGGTTTGCAGCCTGTTGACGACCGAAGGTGTGGCCGGTTTGCGTGACGGACTTCAATTGGTCCGCGGTTTGTTGGAGAAATATTGGGTCGAACTTTATCCCCGGCTGGATCCCGAGGATAACAACGACCCCATGCAACGGCTGAACATTCTGGGCGCCCTGAATGCCGTGGGTGGCCCGTTCAGCGGGTGGGTGACGGTCATTGACAATCTTTACACCGCCGAAATCTGCCGTTCCAAGGGCATGCCGCCTCTCACTTTCAGGCAGTTACTGGATGCCAAGGCCAAGGTTCCGGGCGCTCTGGACCTGCCCAAACTTTCCGCTGCCATCCGGGAAGTTGGGAATGACTTGATTTCCACCAAGCGTCAGGCGCTTGCCGAAGCTCTCGAAGCCACGCAAGGCATTGACCAGTTTCTCACGACCACGCTCGGGGCCGGCGGCACCATCAGTTTCGAAGTGCTGGAAAAAGCCTTGCAGGAATTGATCAAAGAACTCGCCCCATTCTGCGGTGACGCAGGGGGGGCGGCGGAGGCGGGTGCCGAGGGTGGCGCGGGTGGTGAAGCCGGTGGTGGCGGTGGCTTCGCGGTCAGCGGCTCCATTCGTTCGCGCGACGATGTCGTTCGCAATCTGGAAAGCATCTGCAGCTACTACGCCCAAGTCGAACCTGGCAGCCCCGTGCCATTGCTGCTGAAGCGGGCTCAGAAGTTGGTGAAGATGAATTTCATCGAAACCATGCATGAACTCAGCCTGGCCACGTTGGAGTCGCTGCGTCCCAGCATGGGTTCAGTAGTGGACTCTGGCGCGGAGCCCGTCGCCGAGTCCGCCGCGGAACCGCCGCCGGAATCCTGAGCATGTCGTTTACTGCGGTTCCCATCGCTAGTCCCCTCCGCTTGGGTTCGCCGGGGGAGTTTGCGACCGTCCGGGATTTTTTCCAGATGGCTGAATTTGATGATGGCACGATCTGTCGAGTGTTGCAGATCGGCGGTATGACGGATTTTGGGCGCGTTCGTTGGGAGGAGATTCAATTGGATTCGCAGTCCGCTTCCTTTCGCTGGTGCCTGAACATTTTCGCCCGCGGACTGCAAGCGGGCGAACCAGAATCACGCACCCTTTGCGGAGAAAAGGTATTTGCTGCGCTGAATGCCGTCGGCCTGCTGCGGCCCGCCATAAAAAATCCGGATGCGGTTCTCTGTCCGGTGTGGGTGTATCCCGTGGATGGTTTCGTCATGGCCTCGGATCGCCGCGAAGACCCCGAGGGCGAGCCCTTTGATCCTCCCGCCGACGTGGTGTTTCCAGCGATTTATCCCGGGACGTTGCGGTTTCTCCAATTGATCCCCGAAGCTCTGGGTGGAGACGCGCTTGACCACTGCGGCGGTTCGGGCATCGGCGCGTTGCGCTTGGCGCGGACCGCGCGCACGGCGGTCACCGCCGATCTCACGGAGCGTTCCACGTTCTTTGCCGAGTTCAACAGCCGTTTGAATGGCGTGGCCATCGAAAGCCTTTGCGGCGATCTCTACTCGCCCGTGGCGGGACGGAGGTTTGATTTGATTTGCGCGCACCCGCCGTTCGTGCCCTCCACCGGCGAGACCATGGTTTACCGCGACGGTGGAGAAACCGGCGAAACCGTGACGCGGCGGATCATCGAAGGGTTGCCCGCGCATTTGCGACCGGGCGGCACGGCCGTCGTGCTCTGTGTGGCCTGTGACACTGGGCCGCAAACCTTTGAGCAACGCGCGCGGGAATGGCTGGGCCGGGCCGGGGATGAGTTCGACCTCATTTTTGGTTTGGAAAAGGTTTTGTCGGTGGCGGAAGTCATCGAATCCATGCGCAAGCGCGGCCAGCAGATTGGTGACGAGGCGGCGCGGCAGTTGCAGGATCGGCTGTGCGCGGCCGGCACTCGTCAGTTTGTGTATGGCGCCTTGTATCTCCGGCACTGCGCGGAGCGAGTGGTAGATGCACCCGTTCGGGTCCACCTCACGTCGGAGGGGAGGGCGACTGACTTTGAGCGCTTGCTCGAGTGGCGGCAGTTCACCCGCGCCCCCGGATTTCTGAAAGCCTTTGCGGGTTCCCGCCCCGCTTTGGCCCCGCAGTTGGAACTGACCATCCGCCATGTGATGCAGGAAGGTGAATTGGTGC
>JANOHH010000706.1:0-1991 GCA_031406395.1 Verrucomicrobiota bacterium
CGGGCTGGCGAGAACGCCGCTGTTGCCATAGCCCCCCGCGACGAGCACCTTGCCGTTGGGCAGCAGCGTGGCGGTGTGACGGTAGCGCGCCGTGGCAAAGGCGCCGGTGGGGCTCCAACTGCCGGCGCCTCCGTTGCCCGCCGGATCGTAAAGCTCCGCGCTGGTAAGATGGCCGGTGTTGTCTGAGCCTCCCGCGACGAGGACCTTGCCGTTGGGCAGCAGCGTGGCGATGTGAAGGTAGCGCGGGGCGGCGAGGGCGCCGGTCGCGCTCCAGGCGCCGGTGGCCGGATCGTAAAGCTCCGCGCTGGATAGAACGCCGCTGTCGCCATAGCCCCCGGCGACGAGCACCTTGCCGTTGGGCAGCAGCGTGGCGGTGTGCGAAGAGCGCGCGAAGACGAGGTCGCCGGTGGCGATCCAGAGTCCAGTGGCCGGATCGTAGATCTCTGCACTGGCAAAGAAGCCGGCGGCGTCGCTGCCCCCGGCGACAAGCACCTTGCCATTCGGCAGCAGCGTGGCGGTGTGTTCCAGCCGCGCGGTGACGAGGCCACCGGTGGCGGTCCAGACGCCGGTGGCCGGATCGTACAGCTCTGCGCTGGCGAGATAATTGGTGTTACCGCCCCCAAGGACGAGCACTTTGCCGTTATGCAGCAGCGTGGCGCTGTGGAGGTAGCGCCCAGTGACGAGGGGGCCGGTGTTCGCGAAGGTGTTGGCCCCGTGCGCGGGTGTCAGCACAGACATGATGAGGAGCCACGCCAGCCCGAGCAACGTGAAGAGGGATGCCTGACGGGTGGTTGAAACGGGGTGCGGTGGGTTTGTTTTCATAGTGGCTCCTTCAGTTTGTGTTTTCCTGACTATTGATCTTTTGTCGTTGATTGGTTTTCGGTCGTTGCTGGTTGCGATCTTCGCGGCTCAGGTAGCGGCGCTGAGAAATGCAAAAACAAGCAACCACGATCTCGCCCGGCAGCGCGCCCCGGTAATTTTTGATTTTGCATTTTCCATTTTGAATTGGTGCTGCTGCACCGCCGCCATACGCAGGGCAATTCCACATCACGGAAGCCCGGCGTCGGGGCCGAAAGGCGGGGGTTCATGGTGTGAATCTTAAGCCTCATTCCCGGCCTCGTCCATTGCTTTCTCAGCGATCCCTAACCCTGTGATGGCCCGAGCCGGGGCCAAACAAGTTCCCGAGAACGGGCCCCTTGCCGTTTGGCAGTAGCGTGGCGGTGGACTGCGGGAAACGCAGATGGTCAGCGCGCGGTTGCGGACTGCTGGTGACATCAACCGTCTCGCCCTTGTCATTGGGGTGGGTCTACAATACGGCTTTGAGGAGCTGGTCAATATCGGCCGCCCTAACAAGGGAGGGTTCGCGGGTCGTCACTTTCAACGGCTTCAATCCAGCAATCGCCAGTGCTGACAAGTGGTCGTCCTCAATCGCCCGTTTCCAAACATTGGGGAGGACGATGACATTCAAGTTGCAAGTGCGCGGACGGCCACCCGCTTTCCAATCGCTTGGTGATGAAGTTATTCGCAGCACCTTTCCGATCTGGTCAAGGCGGATGGTGCCCCGATGTTTCCGCTACTGATGCAGCATCGCCTGTTCGCCGACGATGACGTGAGGCTTCATGGCCCCCCTCGCCCGCACCGAACTGGTCGAAGTAGTCGTCGAGGTAGTCGGTGAATCGCGGGGCGCGATGGCGTTGGACTTCCAGTACCTTCTCCCGACGTTTGCTGCGGAGCGATTCCATGACGGCCTCGGCCCGGGTCATTACCGGCTCGTTCGACTTATGCTTCAAGGGATGCGTTGCACCTCGTTCTTGCGGGTGATGGGTCAAATCCGGTGAGTTGGGAATGGAGCCGTTCGCGGCGCTTCCACAGCCCCCGAATTGGTTGCTTGCGCCGGTCGAGGTCTTTAGTAAAATTGGCGGCGTGGCGGTTATGGCCTACAACTCGGTTTGGGTCTTACGTGCTGATTATAGTGGCTTGGTTGCAATTAC